>NZ_LLWH01000112.1 GCF_001411475.1 Pseudomonas endophytica
GCCAACAGCAGTTTGCGCAAGTCCACTTGGCCATTGGCGCCGTGGATCACCAAACACTCCGGCCCTGTGCGGTACTGTTCCGCCGGAGGGACACAGGTGGCGACCAAGGCCGGGCCCGCTTTGAAAAACGGCGCATCCAACGGCACTCGCAAGCGCCCGTCAATCAACACCCGCAGCGGTGGGCGGCTAAGCGCCAGCGCCGTCAGTTCAGGGCTTAAGCCCAGTTCTGGCCCGCGCACGGTAAGCCGCGCGCCGTCGGCTAATACCGTATCAGCGCCGGTCAACACCACACTGGCCTCGGCTCGCAGGCGCTGCACCGCAGAGCGGGCAGCAGGGCCGGTGATCCATTGGCTTTCGCCGTTGGCCATCGCCGTGCGGCCATCAAGGCTCATAGCCATTTTTACGCGCACAAACGGCAAGCCATGCTCCATGCGCTTGAGAAACCCGGGGTTCAGCGCACGAGCTTCTTGCTCTAGCACGCCGCTGAGCACCTCAATACCGGCATCGGCCAAGCGTTTTAGCCCGCGCCCCGCGACTTCCGGGTTGGGGTCTTGCATGGCCGCAACCACTCGCGCGATGCCAGCATGGAGCAAGCCATCGGCACACGGCGGTGTGTGGCCATGATGGCTGCAGGGTTCCAACGTGCCGTAGGCCGTCGCCCCACGGGCCCACTGGCCCGCCGCGCGCAAGGCGTCCCTTTACGCGCCAGCTCAATCGCGCGCGCCATGTAATGGGCATCTAAAACGGTTTGTTCGGCGCAAAGTGTCATTCTTTGGAAGGCTCACGGGCGAGTCGATCAATCTCTTCGCGGAACTCGTTAAGGTCCTGGAAGCGTCGATAGACAGAGGCGAATCGGATATAGGCCACTTCGTCGAGCTTTTGCAGCTCGCCCATGACCAGCTCACCCACCACCAGCGATTTGACTTCACGTTCGCCAGTGGCGCGCAGCTTGCTCTTTATATGGGCCAGCGCAGCTTCAAGGCGCTCGACACTGACCGGGCGCTTTTCGAGGGCTCGCTGCATACCGGCGCGTAGTTTTTCTTCGTCAAAAGGCTGACGACTGCCGTCTTGCTTGATGAGTCGCGGTAACACCAACTCGGCTGTTTCAAAGGTGGTGAAACGCTCACCACAGGCCAGGCATTCGCGCCGGCGGCGCACCTGATCGCCCTCGGCGACCAGACGCGAGTCGATGACTTTAGTGTCGTTGGCACCGCAGAATGGACAGTGCATGGTGGCGGCAACAAAAAATGGGAGGGCCATGGTAGGGTCTGTTCCCGTTTCATTGCAACCGCGACGCAATGAAACGGCAACAGACCCTAGCGCATCCCGCTGGCAAGACAAGCCATAGGCTTTACGGTATACAGTCCGCCGACTACCTTTTTAAACAATTTTAGACGCCGACTGACCCGCCGCTGGAGCCTTTCATGTCACTAAGAACGTGTGTATTGCTGTGTTTCGTCAGCTTGCTGGCCGCCTGCGCCAGCGGGCCATCTCAAACGCAACAACCCCAAGTGCTACCCAAACCAGAAACCGACGCACCGGTCGATCTGGGGCCGCTACCAGCCTTTCAGCGCGAGCTGAGTGGCGTGCTCACCGGCGCCCCAAAAGGCGCCGAGGTTGAGCTGGCGATGCTGATCGTTGACGAGCGCGGGCGCCCACAAGGGCTGATGGCCAGCAGTAAGATCACCGGCAATAACCAGCCACTGCCCTTTACCTTGCGTTTTAACCCCGAAGCTTTCCCTACCGGCGCTCGGGTTGAACTGCGCGGGCGGGCGAGCCAGTCCGGGCAATTAATTCTGCACCTGCCTAGCCGTATCATCGGCCAGCCATCGACGCAAAATCTGGGCACTCTGGCCTTTGTCACCGCACCATGAACACACCGTTCGACCTGCAACAGTCGTTGAGCGCATTGCTGGGCGATGCGCGACTGGTGATCACAGACTTGCCAGGCACCTCACTCAAGCTGTGGCTGATTGATGCGCTGAATATGGACCGCGCTTTCACCGCTGATGAAACCCGGCGCATTCTTTATGAGCCTCCGTATTGGGCTTTTTGCTGGGCCAGTGGTTTGGCCTTGGCGCGTTATTTGGCCGAGCAACCGCAGTGGGTGCGGGGCAAGCGCGTGCTGGATTTTGGGGCCGGTTCGGGCATTGCGGCGATAGCTGCGGCCAAAGCTGGCGCGCTGGAAGTGGTGGCGTGTGATCTTGACCCCTTGGCGCTGGCGGCTTGCCGGGCGAATGCCGAACTCAATGAGGTGCAGTTGCAGTACTCCAGCGATTTCTTTGCCGAAGATGATCGCTTCGACTTGGTGCTGGTGGCAGATGTGCTTTATGACCGCGAAAATTTGCCGCTGCTGGATCAGTTTTTGACCCGTGGTCTGCAAACGCTGGTCGCTGACTCCCGAGTGCGTGACTTCATCCATCCGTTGTATCAACAACTGGACAGCCTTAAAGCGCTGACTTTGCCGGATTTGGCCGAGCCTCATGAGTTTCGCAACGTAAGTCTGTATCACGCGCAACGCTAGCATGCGGCTTTCGGCCTGCCCGAACAGCCTTTATAGTTGCCTTCATTTACCTGTTTCGAGACACCTAATGAATCAGCCTACGCATTCTTACAGCTTCGACGTGACTTCCGCTGACTTCGACAAGCTGGTCGTTGAAGCCTCTTTTGATCAACCGGTTCTGGTAGATTTTTGGGCTGAGTGGTGCGCGCCGTGCAAGGTGATGCTTCCGATTCTGGAGCAGATCGCTGAGGAATATCAGGGCGAGTTGCTGCTGGCCAAGGTTAATTGCGATGTAGAGCAAGATGTCGTTGGCCGTATTGGCATTCAAACTTTGCCGACTGTGGTCTTGTTTAAAGACGGCAAAGTGGTTGATGGCTTTCAGCAAGCACAACCCGAATCAGCCATTCGCGCCATGCTTGCCCCCCACGTAATAATGCCCGCCCCTGCAGCGGCAGATCCTTTGGAACAAGCTCAAGCACTGTTTGCCGAGAGCCGTTTTGCCGATGCTGAGGCGCTGCTACAAACCATCCTGACTGAAGACAACACCAACGCCAAAGCGCTGATTTTGTACGGCCGTTGCTTGGCTGAGCGCAATGAGTTGACAGAAGCTCAGGCTGTGCTGGATGCGGTTAAAGGCGATGAGTACAAAGCTGAGCTGGCGGGTGCCAAGGCGCAATTGACGTTCCTGCGCCAAGCGGCGGAGTTGCCCGACGTGGCCGACCTAAAAACCCGCGTGGCGCAAAACCCGCAGGATGATGAGGCGGCGTATCAGTTGGCGATTCAGCAATTGGCACGTCAGCAATATGAAGCCGCTTTGGATGGGTTGCTGAAGTTGTTTACCCGTAACCGCAGCTACAACGAAGGCATCACTCACAAAACCTTGCTGCAAGTGTTTGACCTGTTGGGCAATGACCATCCGTTGGTCACGACCTATCGCCGCAAGCTGTTTGCAGCGTTGTATTAAGACCGCAAACCCTGCGTAGGAGCTGCCGAGGTACGAAGGCTGCGATCTTTTGTTTTCAAGATCAAACCATCGCAGCCTTCGGCAGCTCCTACGGGTTATTCGATCCAGCTGTAAACCGGTGAGTCCGCACCACTCGTGACTTTGACTTCGCTGCTGTGGCGCAAGCGCACCAGTAAGCGCTTGCCTGCGCCGGTGCTGCCCGTCAGAGCTTCTAGTTGGCTCAGTAGTTCAGGCCCACTGAGTTGTCCGGCTTTGCGCAGTAGCTCTTTTGTGGTGTTCCATAGAGCATCGTCCTGACTGACCGACTTGGCAGGTGGCGAGGCCTCAGGGGCTTCGCTGACCTGCAATTGCGCACCCAGCTTCGCCCAGTCGCTGTCGTCCAGCTCGACGGTTAAATCAACAGGCCAGTCACCTATCACTCCGCGAATACGCATCATCGCCATGCTCCTCAATTTTCATACGCGCATGCTCCCATGTGGGTTGCAGAACGCCAAGCACACGGGCAAACTCCTCGCCTTATTGTTATAAGATCACATAACAACCATTACCTTCTATTGCTGGAGTCATGTTATGCGTCGCTTACTTCTTGCTTTGCCGTTTGCTCTGCTGCCGCTGGCCATGGCTCACGCCGCGGACGGCCATGATCATGACCACGAACACGGAAGCCTTGAGCCTCACGAACATGGTGTCGGGACGTTGAATGTGGCACTGGATGGCCAAACGCTTGAGCTTGACCTCGATGGCCCTGCGATAAATTTGCTGGGCTTTGAACACATCGCCACCACCGATGCTGATAAAGCCAAGGTTAATTCCGCACGCACCCAACTGGAAAACCCACTGGCGCTGTTCAGCTTGCCTAAAGCTGCCGAATGCGCGGTTGAGGCACAAGAACTCGAAAGCCCATTGTTTGAAGCAGCGCCTGAAGAAGCGGCTGCAACACAAACAGAACACCACCACAACGATATAGAAGCGCACTATGCGTTCACCTGCGCTAAGCCTGAGGCGTTGAAAACGCTGGACCTGACTCAGTTCTTTAAGACCTTCCCGGGCACCCATAAAATCAAGGCTCAATTAATTGGCGACAGCGGCCAGAAAGGCAGCGAGCTGACACCAAAATCGCCTAGCTTGACGTTTTAATGATAGGTGTGAGCTTGGCTGGCGACCTTTAAAAGATCAAAAGATCGCGAGCCAGCTCGCGCCTTCATCCTCTCCATTCAACTGCAGGTGATAGCTCTTCTCCATGACCCAAGCACTTATCGAACTCAGCGACTTGAGCTTCAGCTGGCCCGGGCAACCGGTGCTGCTGGATATTCCTGCATTTCGTCTTGAACCCGGCGAAACCTTGTTTCTGAAAGGCCCGAGTGGCAGCGGCAAGACCACGCTACTGGGCTTACTGGGCGGCGTGCAAAAAGCCAATCACGGGACGATTCGTTTGCTGGGGCAAGAACTGAGTGAGTTAGGCTCGGGCGCTCGCGACCGATTTCGGGTCGATCACACGGGCTATATTTTCCAGCAATTCAACCTGTTGCCGTTTTTATCCGTGCGCGAAAACGTTGAGTTGCCTTGCCACTTCTCAACCGTGCGCGCCAGCCGCGCCGCGCAACGCCACGGCAGCGTGGATAAGGCCGCGCAAACACTGCTCGCCCATTTGGGCCTTAAAGACCCTGGCCTGCTGGAGCGGCGCGCCGACTCTTTATCTATCGGCCAGCAACAACGAGTCGCCGCCGCTCGGGCGCTGATCGGTCAACCGGAGCTGGTGATCGCTGATGAGCCGACGTCTGCTCTCGATGCAGACGCCCGCGAAGCCTTTATCCATCTGCTGTTTGCAGAATGCCGAGAGGCGGGGGCCAGCTTGCTGTTTGTGAGTCACGACCAAAGCCTGGCCACGTTATTCGATCGTAATCTGTCGTTGTCTGAACTTAATCGCGCCGCAACATCGGCAGAGGTCTGAGATGTATTTGTTTCGTCTAGCCTTGGCCAGCCTGGCCAACCGACGCTTCACCGCGATACTCACCGCGTTCGCCATCGCGCTGTCGGTGTGTTTACTGTTGGCGGTCGAGCGCGTGCGCACTGAAGCCCGCGCCAGCTTTGCCAGCACCATCAGCGGCACCGATCTGATCGTCGGCGCGCGCTCAGGCTCGGTCAACTTGCTGCTGTATTCGGTATTTCGTATTGGCAATGCCACTAACAATATTCGCTGGGACAGCTTTGAGCACTTCGCCAATAACCCAAAGGTGAAATGGGCGATCCCGATGTCTTTGGGCGACTCCCACCGTGGTTATCGCGTAATGGGCACCAGCGAGGCGTACTTTGACCACTACCAATACGGCCATCGGCAAAACCTCGAATTAGCCACTGGACGGGCGTTTCAGACAGACCCTTTTGAGGTCGTACTCGGCGCAGAGGTCGCGCAAGCGCTGCATTACACACTCGGTGACAAGCTCGTGTTAGCCCATGGAGTGGCTGCGATCAGCCTCGTCAAACACGACGACAAACCCTTTACCGTGGTCGGCATTCTCAAGCGCACCGGTACGCCGGTCGACCGCACGCTGCATATCAGCCTCGGCGGTATGGAGGCGATTCATGTCGACTGGCACAACGGCGTTCCCGCCCAAGGGAAGGCGCGGATCAGCGCCGAGCAGGCACGCAACATGGACCTGAAGCCGCAGGCCATTACTGCATTTATGCTGGGTTTGAACAGCAAAATTTCGACCTTTGCCTTGCAACGCGAAATTAATGAGTTTCGTGGCGAACCGATGATGGCGATTTTGCCCGGCGTTGCCTTGCAGGAACTCTGGAGCCTGATGAGCACTGCCGAGAAGGCGTTATTTGTGGTGTCACTGTTTGTGGTGCTGACCGGGTTGATTGGCATGCTGACGGCTATTTTGACCAGCCTCAATGAGCGCCGCCGCGAGATGGCCATTCTGCGCTCGGTCGGGGCGCGACCTTGGCACATCGCGACCTTATTGGTGTTCGAAGCGCTGGCCTTGGCCTTGGCAGGGGTCGTGGCTGGTGTTGGTTTGCTATATGTCTGCATCGCGCTGGCTCAAGGCTATGTGCAATCGAACTACGGGATCTATTTACCGCTGGCTTGGCCAAGTGAATATGAATGGACGTTGCTCGGCGGTATTCTGGCCGCAGCCCTGCTGATGGGCTGCGTACCGGCATGGCGCGCCTACCGACAATCGCTGGCCGATGGTCTGTCTATTCGTTTATGAGCTGAGAGTGATGAAAAAAGCTGCGATATATCGCGTGCTGTTGGCGCTATTGGTGTGGGTAAGCACACCTTTGTGGGCGGCCGAGCCGAAAGAGCTGACGTGGTCAGAAATGATTCCGGCAGACGCGCCGCCTGAAGCCCCTGACATGACGCCGCTGCACGACTTGTCGCAAATCGGCGACATGGAGTCTGCTCCCGCAGCCAAGCAAGACTTGCCCAATGCGCCTGTGGTCCCTGAGCTGAACGGGCAACTGATTCGCTTACCGGGGTATATCGTGCCGCTAGAGGTCAATGAAGCAGGCCGGACCACTGAGTTTCTGCTGGTGCCATACTTTGGCGCCTGCATTCATGTCCCCCCGCCTCCGTCCAATCAAATCGTGCATGTCACCAGTAAAACCGGGGTTCAGGTTGACGAGCTGTATCAGCCGTACTGGATCGTCGGTGCTATGCAGGTCAAACCCAGTACCAGTGACTTGGCCGACGCGGGCTATCAGATGGACGCGCAAAAGATCGTGGTTTACGAACTGCCGGACTGACCCAAGTTCGTTCACGAAATTTTCACGACTTCACATTTTCATTGAGCTGGGTCAACGGAGCGGACCCCGCTGCTCATTACCATTGGTTATATAAATTTTAAATATCCAATGGAGCTCCCATGCAAAAGTCTCTGCTCAGCGCTGCTGCCCTTGCGCTCGTCGTTGTAGCGCCACTGGCCCAAGCACATTCTGAGGGTGACATCATCCTTCGTGCCGGTGCCATTACCGTCAACCCGAAAGCTGACAGCTCCCACGTCAAAGTGGATCGCGGCTCGTTGGGGGGCACCGACTTGGGCGGCAAGGCGACCATGAGCAGCGATACTCAGTTGGGCCTTAACTTTGCCTACATGATCACCGATCACGTAGGGATCGAACTGCTGGCTGCGACACCGTTTGAGCATGATGTGAAGCTCAAAAACACAGGCTTGCCTCAGGCCAACGGCAAACTAGGCAGCCTCAAGCATTTGCCGCCAACCCTGAGCGTTGTTTACTACCCGCTGGACCCCAAGTCGGTATTCCAACCCTATGTCGGCGCCGGTATTAACTACACCTGGATCTACGACGAACACGTTGGCAGCCGCGCAAGCGCTGAAGGTTTCGATCACTTCCGGGCTTCTAACTCGTGGGGCGTAGCTTGGCAGGTCGGTGCTGACTACATGCTGACCGACAACATCATGATCAACGCCCAAGCGCGCTATCTCGATATTGATACTCACGCTTATGTGAACAACAGTGCCGTGGGCGATGGCACCCGCGCCAAGGTCAATGTCGACGTTGATCCGTTCGTTTACATGGTGGGTCTGGGCTATAAGTTCTAAGCGCTACGCGTTTAGCGGCAAGCAAAAAGGCGCCTTACAAGGCGCCTTTTTGCTTTAAGCGTTCAGACTTAGCGGCCTAGCAATCGAGCCAAGCCAACATTCATCGGGGTCGTCTCGCCCAGCGTAAAGCGTTGCAAGAGGCGGCTATTGTCAGCACGTGAATGGCGGATATCACCGGCACGAGCCGGGCCGTAAGTGATCGCGGGCAGTTCGCCGACGACTTCGCCCAAAGCGTCCAGCATTTGCTTAAGGCTGGTGGCTTGATTCAGGCCCACGTTAATGGCGCCCTCTTCTGCTTGGGGTGCTTCAACGGCCTGAATCAGGATGCGCACCAAGTCGCCCACGTAGATGAAGTCGCGGGTTTGCAGGCCATCACCAAAGATAGTGATCGGCAGACCTTTTTCAGCACGCTCACTGAAGATACTGATCACGCCAGAGTACGGCGAGGACGGATCTTGGCGCGGCCCGTAAACATTGAAGAAGCGGAAAACTACAGGCTCCAAGCCGTGCTCACGGCGATAGAAGTCTAGGTAGTATTCACTGGCCAGTTTGTCTGACGCATAGGGCGTGAGTGGTGCTTTGGGCGTGTCTTCAACAATCGACTCACCTTCACCGTTATTGCCGTAGACCGCGGCACTGGAGGCGAATACCACCCGTTTGACGCCCGCTTCGCGCATGGCCTCACACACGTTGAGCGTGCCGACAAAGTTGCTTTGATGGGTGCTGACCGGATCGTCTACTGATGCCTGCACCGAAGCCACTGCAGCTAAATGCACGACTGCGCTACAACCCGCCATCGCGCGTTTGACCAAGGCCGCATCAGCCACATTGCCTTCGATGAGTTCGACCTTGGGGTTATCGAGCGCCAAGTTACTGCGTTTGCCCGTCGACAAGTCGTCGAGGATTCGCACGGCGTACCCTTTAGCTAGCAGGCTGTCCACTAGATTGGAACCAATAAAGCCGGCACCGCCGGCGATTAAAACGGGAGCATCAACCATGACGATAAAACCTATCTAGTAAAGCCGGGAGCCCCGCCCGCCAGGCGCGAGGCTTGATCCCGAAGGTATGAAGAATTTTCTTGCAGGCCAGCACCGCATGCTGTGGCTCTTCAGCCGCATCAGGGCATGCCGCATGGGCCTGAGGGGTAGGTGCTTGAACAACTAACGGACGCAGGTGACGAGCTTCATCAAGAATGGCTTGGCCCAGCGCCAGCGGCGTGGTGGCTTCGTGCCCAGCGTAATGATAGGTGCCCCACAAGGGAGCCGCGCAATCGAGTTGTTTGAGGACGGAGAGGATGACCCGTGCGGCGTCATCGACCGGTGTCGGGTTGCCGCGTCGATCATCGGCCATCAGCAGTTCGCCTGGCTTTTCAGCCTGGGCCAGAAACCGGCCTAAGCTGCCTTGCGGGCTGTCATCAAGCAACCAACCGAATCGCAGCAAAACATGTTGTGGGCAAATGGCCCGGACACTTTGCTCAATACGCCACAACGCTTGACCGCGTAAACCAAGCGGGACAGGTTCGTCCTTTTCGCTGTAAGCGGTAGCCCGTGAGCCATCGAACACTCGATAGCTGGAAGGCTGGAGCAAGGTCATGTTGTGGTGCTGGCACAGTTCAGAGAGGCGTTCGACAGCCCGCTCTTGTTCGGCAAGGCGCGTGTCGCTCACGCTCTGCGACTGAAACCAGTCGAAGTAGTATGCAAGGTTGATGACGGCATCCGGACGCGTTTCATCCAGCAGCTGCGTCAGGCTCGCGGCGTCCCAGCCGTCTTGCGGCGGACGCGGGGCGAGGAAATTAATGTCTTCCTCGGCACCCAGACGAATCAGCGCCTGCCCGAGAGCATTTCCGCCGCCCAATAACATAAGGCGCATTCGCATAGAGTGTGCAGGCTCAGTCTATTCAGAACGGTGTATATACCAGAAAACCAACCGTGGAAGCTGTTGGCCATGATCAAGATCCCCGCATTTTGCGGGTTTATGTGCCGGTCGTCACTGACAAAGTGCATCGCTGATCACTTGCCACCCTGTGTCGCAGGTGGCATATCGGGCAGCAAAAGTGCCGATTGTTGCGGTTCGACCGTCTGTTGCTCGGTTTGTTCTGTGTCACGAGCCGGCATTAAAAAGCCTTGTGGGTAATGTTGTGCAAAATGTACATCTGCCGACTTATCCACAAGCTTCTTAAGGCGGTTATTAAACGCCCTAGCTATTGAGCTCTGAGCACCAGACATGGTTCTAAACTGAGCGGTAATCGTGACGCCATCGAGGTTCATACTGTCGATACCAAATACGCTTAACGGGCCTTGCAAATGGAGGCTGAGCAGAGGGTCGTCGCTGATCTGTCGACCGGCCTCGTAGATTAAGTCCGTCGCTTTATCGACATCGGTGTCATAGGTGAACTGAACGGCGAAGTAGGCGTAGGCAAACTGACGAGAATGGTTGACTACCGCCTTGATCTGGCCAAAGGGCACCGAATGCACATAACCGCGCGAGTCACGCAGGCGCAACGTGCGAATGGTCAACCCCTCGACGGTGCCCGCATGGCTGGAGTCGACTTCTACCCAGTCGCCGACTGAAATGGTGTCCTCGATCAGGATGAAGAGCCCGGTAATGACGTCTTGCACCAATTGTTGAGAGCCAAAGCCAATGGCCAAACCAATAACCCCGGCCCCAGCCAAAAACGGTGTTACGTTCACGCCCAAGTTAGCCATTGTGCTGATGATAAAGATGACGGCCAACACCACTTTTACGGCATTGCGGATCATCGGCAAGATAGTTTTTAGGCGGCTGCTCGGCGCATGCGTACCACGTCGCGAGGCCGATGGCTCCAGCACTTGCTGAATCGCAGTATCAAGCACCACCCAAGCCAGCCATGTGGAGAGAAAAATCATCAGGATGTGCCCCAGAGAGTCACTGATGACTTGCCCTGTATGGCTATCAGAGGCAAACGCCCACACTGAAAAACCCCAGATTTGAGCCAACAACTCGATAAAAGTCACGGCTAGCGTGATACGTAACAGTACGTAAACCACCGTCATCAAGCGCGCTTTATAAATACCGTTCGAACGCAATAGCGTATTGAATGAGTGGTGCAAAATGGTGCTCAAAAATACGGTTGTAATCAGCAATCCCGAGGTCAGCAACGCACTGCGCAGCGCACGCCCACTGCCTTCCCCGACACCTAAAAGGTTAAGCGCCGAAACCAAGAGCATCAAAAGAATGGGCCAATACCAAAGTACCGAAAAAATACGCAGCGACTCTTGTAAGGCAGGCTGCCCCAAACGCTGCGCCAATGCGCGATCGCGAATCAGGTGCGCCACAGGCCGACGCAACTTGATCGCCAGATAAGCAAACACGACACACGCCACTAACCCCGCCAGTATTGAGACACAACTCGCGAGATGAGTACCGATTACCAGCGCAACCTGAGGGCTGGCCATCCCATCACTCAGGGCCGCAAAGCATCCAATCACAAATAGCGGGCGCACAGAATATTGACGAATGATCCGAACAGCAGTTCGTTTGTGGCCTATATCGAGCATGGCAATCAGTGACAACACCAACGCGGCGCAAAATACACCGCTACTAGTGGCATAGATCAAACACACGCCTAAGGCGCGACCAACAGAGTTGGGCAGTAAATGGCTGCCAAACAGTATCAGTGCTAAAGACAGCACCGCAGGCAGTAGATACGAGACTCCGCACCCCAAGAACCTTTGTAGTCGTGGTCGAGCGTGGACAGCACGGGTTTTGCTCAGAGAGCGCACTAGTAATTTGCCGACAAGCATCAGCCCTGCAAATACCCCAGCCCAAGTGAGCAACACGACGAAAAAGTCCCCAACTCCGCTTCCCTCAGGCTGGTTGACGACTTTTTCGGCTAATACTTCGGCTTCATCGGTTGCCTGCTCTGCACGCAAACGCCAAATGTCGAGCAAATGAACGCTTAGACCCAGTCTGTCTTGAACACTGTCGATGCTAGATCCCAAAGCGCCTAATAGGCCACCATCGACCAATACTGGCGGTTTACCGTCGGTTTCTTCGGCCTTCATCATTGACGCTAGAGTCGGGGCGGCCTGAACAGTTCCGACGCCTGCCAGCAACAGGATCACCAATAAGATGGCTGTTTTAAAAGTGGACAAAATCGCAGGCTCCTCATAAACGTCAGTAATAAGTGGCTCGAATACGCATAGCTACTTTAGAGAAATAGCTCAATGACACGTCACCTCGCTACAGCGTAGTCAATTGCCGAGCGGGCTCAGCAACTTCCCTCACATACCTTGTGTAATCTCGTGCGACTGTGATGCGATGGATTAAAGACTACGCACAGGGGGCCCAAACAAAAGGCCCGACGCAGGATCTGCGGCGGGCCTTATGTGGCTCAGAGTGCGTAACCCAAGGGCTTGACTCTAGAACGGGATATCGTCGTCGAAGCTATCGAAGTCTGCGGCTGGCTGTTGCGGCTGCTGTTGCGGTGCTGGACGCGACTGTTGTTGCTGTTGCTGCTGCGGCGCAGGGCGTTGAGCCTGTTGACGCGGAGCGGATTGCTGGTAGTTGTTACCGCCGCCCTGGTTTTGTTGATCGCCCTGCGGACGGCCACCCAGCAATTGCATGGTGCCTTGCATGTCGACCACGATTTCGGTGGTGTAACGCTTGATACCGTCTTTTTCCCACTCACGGGTTTGCAGTTTGCCTTCGATGTATACCTGCGAGCCCTTACGCAGGTATTCGCCAGCGATTTCGGCTACTTTGCCGAACATCGAAACACGGTGCCATTCAGTCTTTTCGACTTTTTGACCGGTTTGCTTGTCAGTCCACTGTTCGCTGGTTGCCAGACTCAGGTTGGTCACGGCATTACCGTTAGGCAAGTAGCGAACTTCGGGATCCTGGCCGCATGTGCCGACCAATATAACTTTGTTAACCCCACGGGCCATAACGTTCTCCTAGGCTTCGCGCGCCGGAGCTGGGTTAACCAACTGCTCGAGTGTCGCGCGATCCAATAGTTCGGTGTCCAATTTGATATAAATCGCGGACTCTTCAGCCACGATCACTGCATCTGTAACGCCCTTAACAGCCTTTAAACGCTCAGCCAGACCTGTTTCACGCAGCGCTTGCGGTGATAACGGCAAGCGCAGGCTTTTTACGTAAGGTGGTTCGCGCATGGTAACAGCAAAGGCTAGCCAGAGTGCAGCCAGCGCAGCGCATCCTAGGAACACTGCCGACAGACCGCCATGCTGGAAAAACCAGCCACCGAGTATGCCGCCCAGTGCCGAACCTAAAAATTGGCTAGTGGAGTAAACCCCCATCGCCGTACCTTTGCCGCCAGCAGGTGACACCTTGCTGATGAGTGAAGGCAGTGAAGCCTCCAACAGGTTAAACGCGGTGAAGAACACGACAATGCCAATCACCAACATCCGCAAGCTGTTACCGAACTGCCAGAAGAATAGCTCAGTCAGCATCAAGGTACCGATGGCGCCAAGCAAAACTCGTTTCATTTTGCGTTTCTTTTCGCCATAGATGATGAACGGGATCATGGCGAAGAAAGAAATCAGCAATGCGGTCAGGTAGACCCACCAGTGTTGCTCTTTAGGCAGGCCGGCTTTTTCGACCAATGCCAACGGCACAGCAATGAAGCTGGACATCAACATGGCATGTAACACAAAGATGCCCAGATCCAGACGGAGCAGATCGGGATGTTTCAGCGTCGGGATCAGTGCTTGCTTGGCGACACCCGATTCGCGGTGCTGCAAGGTGTCAGTCGAGCGCGGCACCATAAACATGATGATCAAGATACCCAGCAACGCCATTGCACCGGTGGCCAGAAATAAGCCTGACAAGCCGAAAGCACGGGTCAACAGCGGCCCAACCACCATTGCTATAGCAAATGACAAGCCGATGGTCATGCCGATAATGGCCATGGCTTTGGTGCGGTGCTGCTCACGGGTCAGGTCAGAAAGTAGAGCCATCACGGCAGCAGAAATCGCGCCAGCGCCTTGCAGAACGCGTCCTGCAACCACGCCCCAGATCGAGTCAGAGTTAGCCGCCAGCATGCTGCCCAAGGCAAATACGATGAGTCCGAAATAAATAACCGGGCGTCGACCAATGCGATCAGAAATCATCCCGAAGGGGATCTGAAAAAGAGCCTGAGTCAGGCCGTAAGCGCCTATCGCCAAGCCAATCAACGCTGGGGTAGCGCCTGCCAAGTCCATCCCGTAGGTCGCTAAAACCGGCAAAACCATAAACATGCCAAGCATACGGAACGCAAACACAAGTGCCAGACCGCCGGCTGCGCGGGTTTCGCTGCCACTCATGCGTTCGCTTAGGGGATCGTGCATGGAAAAACCTCATGTGAACCGGCGGCGATTCTACCAGTCCCATCGAGTAACAGCACACACAGGAGCGAAGCGCGACGCTTTGTCACGCAAAAGTTAAGAAACTCCTGACAGTTCAAAACGAAGCGTCAGCAATCCCTTATGACATGCAGCCATCAAGGTCTGCACAGTTTTCACGCAGATACGTATACTCAGTCGTTTACGTTATGCCCGCCAAGCGAGGCCGCAGTGGACAAGATCCTGATACGTGGGGCACGAACCCACAACCTGAAGAACATCGACCTGACCCTGCCTAGGGACAAACTGATCGTTATCACCGGACTGTCTGGCTCCGGCAAATCATCTCTGGCCTTTGACACTTTATATGCCGAAGGACAACGGCGTTATGTCGAGTCTTTGTCGGCGTACGCCCGTCAGTTCCTGTCTATGATGGAAAAGCCTGACGTCGATACCATCGAAGGGTTGTCACCCGCGATTTCTATCGAGCAAAAGTCGACTTCGCACAACCCCCGCTCCACGGTGGGTACGATCACCGAGATTTACGATTACCTGCGCCTGCTGTACGCCCGCGTGGGTATCCCGCGCTGCCCTGACCACGACATTCCACTGGAAGCCCAGACCGTCAGCCAAATGGTTGACTTAGTGTTGGCACAACCCGAAGGCAGCAAATTGATGCTGCTGGCGCCGGTTATTCGTGAGCGCAAGGGTGAACACCTGTCGGTGTTTGAGGAGTTGCGTGCCCAAGGTTTCGTCCGCGCTCGCGTAGACGGCAAACTCTGTGAGCTGGATGAACTGCCTAAGCTCGACAAACAGAAGAAGCACACCATTGATGTGGTTGTTGATCGCTTTAAAGTACGTGCGGACTTGCAGCAGCGTTTGGCTGAATCGTTTGAAACGGCCCTGAAGCTAGCCGATGGTATTGCTTTAGTGGCGCCAATGGACGATGAACCCGGTGAAGAGATCATCTTTTCCGCGCGCTTTGCTTGTCCGATCTGCGGCCATGCTATTAGCGAACTTGAGCCCAAGCTATTTTCTTTCAACAACCCGGCTGGCGCGTGCCCTACCTGCGACGGTTTAGGGGTAAAACAGTTTTTTGACATCAAACGTTTGGTGAATGGCGAGCTAACGCTGGCAGAGGGTGCCATTCGCGGCTGGGATCGGCGCAACGTCTATTACTTCCAGATGCTCGGAGCGCTAGCCAAACACTACGATTTCAGCCTTGAAGTCCCGTTTAATGAATTGCCTGCTGATAAGCAGAAAGTCATTTTGTATGGCAGCGGGAGCCAAAATGTTGATTTCCGCTATCTAAATGATCGCGGCGACATTGTGAAACGTGCGCATCCGTTTGAAGGCATCGTCCCGAACCTTGAGCGTCGTTATCGCGAAACTGAGTCAGCCACTGTCCGCGAAGAGCTGGCCAAATTCCTAAGCACCCAGGCTTGCCCAGATTGCCGTGGAACCCGCCTGCGTCGTGAGGCTCGTCATGTGTGGGTAGGCGAAAAAAATCTGCCTGCGGTGACCAATATGCCGATTGGTGACGCGACTGAATACTTCAGCACGTTGAGCCTGACGGGGCGTCGTGGCGAGATCGCCGACAAGATCCTTAAGGAAATACGCGAGCGTCTGCAGTTTTTGGTGAATGTGGGCCTCGACTACCTGTCACTGGATCGCAGTGCCGACACCTTATCGGGCGGTGAAGCGCAGCGAATTCGTCTGGCTAGCCAGATTGGTGCGGGGCTGGTGGGTGTTTTGTATATCCTCGATGAGCCCTCTATTGGCTTGCATCAACGTGATAATGATCGCTTGCTCGGAACACTCAAGCACCTGCGCGACATAGGTAATACCGTCATTGTGGTGGAACACGATGAAGATGCCATTCGTTTGGCAGACTATGTCGTCGATATAGGCCCGGGAGCCGGGGTACATGGCGGACATATCGTGGCTGAAGGTACGCCTGCCGAGGTGATGGCGCACCCTGACTCGCTTACCGGCAAATACCTGTCTGGTCGGGTCAAAATTGAAGTCCCGGCTAAACGCACGCCGCGTAACAAGAAGTTGACGTTGTCGCTCAAGGGCGCACGCGGCAACAACTTGCGCAATGTCGACCTTGAGATTCCGATTGGTCTTCTGACCTGCGTAACCGGCGTTTCGGGTTCGGGTAAGTCAACGCTAATCAATAATACGCTTTACCCCCTTAGTGCTACAGCCCTGAATGGCGCGACCACGTTGGAGGCCGCCGCTCATGACAGCATTAAAGGGCTGGAGCATCTGGATAAAGTGGTCGATATCGACCAAAGCCCGATTGGTCGGACACCGCGTTCCAACCCTGCAACCTACACCGGGCTCTTTACCCCGATCCGTGAGTTGTTCTCAGGAGTGCCAGAGTCCCGCTCACGAGGCTATGGCCCTGGGCGCTTCTCCTTTAACGTCAAAGGCGGGCGCTGCGAGGCATGCCAAGGTGACGGCCTGATCAAGGTTGAAATGCACTTTCTGCCCGATATCTACGTCCCTTGCGATGTGTGCAAGAGCAAGCGCTATAACCGTGAAACCCTTGAGATCAAATACAAGGGCAAGAGCATCCATGAAGTACTGGAGATGACTATCGAAGAGGCGCGCGAGTTCTTCGACGCCGTCCCCGCACTGGCGCGTAAGCTGCAAACCTTGATGGATGTAGGCTTGTCTTACATCAAGCTCGGCCAGTCGGCTACCACGCTTTCAGGCGGCGAAGCGCAGCGGGTGAAGCTGTCCCGCGAGCTGTCAAAGCGTGACACTGGTAAGACGCTGTATATCCTTGATGAGCCTACAACCGGCTTGCACTTTGCTGACATCCAACAGTTGCTGGATGTGCTGCACAGACTGCGCGACCACGGCAACACTGTGGTGGTGATTGAGCACAACCTAGATGTGATCAAGACCGCAGACTGGTTGGTGGATCTCGGACCTGAAGGCGGTTCAAAAGGTGGGCAGATCATTGCAACCGGCACCCCGGAAGACGTGGCTGAGATGAAGCAGTCACACACAGGCTTCTACCTGAAGCCTTTGTTGATACGCGACAGACCTTAAATCGCTGTACGAAAAAACCCCTGTCATTGCGAGATGACAGGGGTTTTTTATTGTTCTTTACGAGATGCAGTTAAAGGTTTGTAGCTCCTTAGAACTGCGATTGCAGATAATTCTGCAAACCGATCGACTTGATCAGACCTAGCTGTTTTTCTAGCCAGTAGGTGTGGTCTTCTTCGGTATCCGCCAACTGAATACGCAAGATGTCGCGGCTCACGTAGTCTTTGTGCAGCTCACACAGCTCAATGCCTTTACACAATGCGGCGCGAACCTTGTATTCCAAACGTAAATCCGCGGCGAGCATTTCTGGCACGGTTGTGCCAACGTCTAAGTCATCTGGGCGCATGCGAGGCGTGCCTTCGAGCATGAGAATCCGGCGCATCAACGCATCAGCGTGTTGTGCCTCTTCTTCCATTTCATGGTTAATGCGCTCGTAGAGCTTGGTGAAACCCCAGTCCTCGTACATACGGGAATGGACAAAATATTGGTCACGTGCAGCCAGCTCGCCGGTTAACAACGTGTTGAGGTAATCGATTACGTCCGGGTGCCCTAGCATCGCCCCACATCTCCCTGCTTGAAAGGCTGTAGTTTGAACCAAGCTGACTGGCAGGTCACGGCTCAATCGCATTAAAAACGCTAAATTGCGCAGAAAACACGCTTAAATAACGCAAAAACCGCCCATTTGAGGGCGGTTCTGCTTCTCACTTAGACTTACTTAACGGTTACACCCAACGCTTTGGCGACACCTTCCCCGTAGGCCGGATCTGCCTTGTAGAAGTGTTGCAACTGACGCTGAACAACATCCTCTGTCACTCCATCCATGTCGCCCGCAATGTTGTTGATGAGCAAGGTTTTCTGATCATCGTTCATCAACCGGAACAGTGCACCGGCATAGCTGTAGTAATCGGTGTCTTCACGGTGATCGTAACGATCAGCAGCACCATTGAGCGGCAGTGCAGGCTCAGCGTACTGAGGCGCTTGCTTAGGTGCATCTGCGTAGCTGTTAGGCTCATAGTTAGGCGCTGCGCCACCATTGTTGCCATAGGCCATCGAGCCGTCGCGCTGATACGTGTGAGCGGGTACTCGCGGGGCATTGATTGGCAGGTGTTGATGGTTGGTGCCTACACGGTAACGGTGCGCATCTGCGTAAGCGAACACCCGACCTTGCAACATACGATCAGGGGACAGACCGACACCCGGGATCATGTTGCTAGGACCGAAGGCCGCTTGTTCAACTTCCGCGAAGTAGTTCAGCGCATTACGGTTCAGTTCAAGCTCGCCAATTTCAATCAACGGGAACTCTTTTTGTGACCAAGTCTTGGTCACATCAAACGGGTTATCACGATGAGAAGCTGCCTGTGCTTCAGTCATGATTTGCATGCACACACGCCACTTCGGATAGTCACCGCGCTCAATGGCTTCGAACAGGTCGCGCTGAGCGTAGTCTGGATCTGTACCGGCGAGGCGCGCTGCCTCTTCTGGCGGCAGGTTTTTGATACCTTGCTTGGTTTTGTAATGCCACTTGACCCAATGACGCTCACCCGCAGCATTGATCAGACTGTAGGTGTGGCTGCCAAAGCCATGCATATGACGGAAACCGTCTGGAATACCGCGATCAGAAAACAGAATCGTGACTTGGTGCAGCGACTCAGGTGAGAGCGACCAGAAGTCCCACTTCATTTGTGCACTTTTGAGGTTGCTTTGCGGCAAGCGCTTTTGGGTGTGAATAAAGTCAGGAAACTTCAGCGGGTCACGGATAAAGAAGACCGGGGTGTTGTTGCCTACAATGTCCCAGTTACCTTCTTCGGTGTAAAACTTGATAGCAAAACCACGCGGATCACGCTCAGTATCAGCAGAGCCGCGCTCGCCGCCCACTGTCGAGAAACGCAAGAATGTTGGGGTTTGCTTACCAACAGTGTCGAACAACTTGGCACTGCTGTATTGGCTGATGTCACGGGTCAAGGTGAAGGTGCCGTGCGCTCCTGAACCTTTAGCGTGCACACGTCGCTCTGGAATATTTTCGCGGTTAAAGTGTGCGAGCTTTTCAATGAGGTGAAAATCGTCGAGCAACAACGGGCCACGAGGCCCAGCCGAGCGAGAGTTTTGGTTGTCAGGAACAGGTGCGCCACTGGCAGTCGTAAGCGTTTTGGTCTGGCTCATGCTTATCCTTCCTCAGTCAGTCTTTATGTTGCCGGCTAATCGGCTGAGGAAGATTATTGACCACTTATTTCACATGGGCAAATGCATTACCTGAACGTAAGCTATAGAAAAAAGCAATAAAGCAGACACAAAAAACCGGACACTAGGCCCGGTTCTTTGTAGAGACTGACGTCTTACTCAGCGGATACAGCTTCGCCGCCAACTGGACGATCAACCAACTCGACGTACGCCATAGGCGCATTGTCGCCAGCGCGGAAACCGCACTTGAGGATGCGCAGGTAGCCACCCTCACGAGTTGCATAACGCTTGCCCAGATCGTTGAACAGCTTACCAACGATAGCTTTCGAACGAGTACGGTCGAAAGCCAAACGGCGGTTAGCAACAGAATCGTTCTTGGCCAGGGTAATAAGCGGCTCAGCAACGCGACGCAGTTCTTTAGCTTTCGGCAGAGTCGTTTTGATCAGCTCGTGCTCGAACAGCGACACTGCCATGTTTTGAAACATAGCCTTGCGATGCGAGCTAGTGCGGCTCAGGTGACGACCACTTTTACGATGACGCATGGTTCATTCCTTACCAAACACAACGTTCGGTGATTACGACGATCAGGCAGTCGCCTTGTCGTCCTTCTTAAGACTTGCAGGCGGCCAGTTGTCGAGGCGCATGCCGAGGGACAGACCACGGGAGGCCAGAACGTCCTTGATTTCGGTCAAGGATTTCTTGCCCAGGTTCGGAGTCTTCAACAGTTCTACTTCAGTGCGCTGAATCAGGTCACCAATGTAGTAAATGTTCTCCGCCTTAAGGCAGTTGGCCGAACGCACGGTCAGTTCCAGATCGTCAACCGGACGAAGCAGGATCGGATCGATCTCGTCTTCCTGTTCGATAACCACTGGCTCGCTATCACCTTTGAGGTCGACGAATGCAGCCAACTGCTGTTGCAGAATGGTTGCAGCACGACGGATAGCCTCTTCAGGATCCAGTGTACCGTTGGTCTCCAGATCAATTACCAACTTGTCCAGGTTAGTACGCTGCTCGACACGGGCGTTTTCCACCACGTATGCAATACGGCGAACCGGGCTGAACGAAGAGTCGAGCTGCAAGCGACCAATGCTGCGGCTTTCGTCTTCATCGCTCTGACGCGAGTCGGCTGGTTCATAACCACGACCACGAGCTACAGTGAGCTTCATGTTCAAGGCGCCGTTAGACGCCAGGTTGGCGATTACGTGATCGGGATTAACGATCTCGACATCATGATCCAGCTGAATATCGGCAGCGGTAACCACCCCCGAACCCTTCTTCGACAAGGTCAGCGTAACTTCGTCACGGCCGTGCAGCTTGATAGCCAGACCTTTAAGGTTCAACAGGATTTCAATTACGTCTTCCTGTACACCTTCGATGGCGCTGTACTCGTGGAGCACACCATCAATCTCGGCCTCGACTACTGCACAGCCTGGCATTGAGGACAACAGGATGCGGCGCAGCGCGTTGCCCAGGGTGTGGCCAAAACCACGCTCGAGAGGCTCGAGAGTGATTTTAGCGCGGGTTGGACTGACAACCTGCACATCAATATGGCGGGGTGTCAGGAACTCATTTACCGAAATCTGCATGGATGCACCTATTTTCTAGCCCTTACTTGGAGTAGAGCTCGACAATCAGGCTTTCGTTGATGTCGGCGGACAGATCACTGCGAGCTGGAACGTTCTTGAAAACGCCCGACTTCTTCTCAGTGTCTACTTCTACCCATTCTACGCGGCCACGTTGGGCACACAGATCGAGAGCTTGGACAATGCGAAGCTGGTTTTTTGCTTTCTCGCGGATAGCGACCACGTCACCAGCACGAACCTGGTAGGACGGTACGTTAACGGTTTGACCGTTTACGCTGATCGACTTGTGCGATACCAACTGACGAGATTCGGCACGAGTAGAACCGAAACCCATACGGTATACGACGTTATCCAAGCGGCATTCGAGCAGTTGCAACAGGTTTTCGCCAGTTGCACCTTTTTTGCCAGCAGCTTGTTTGTAGTAGCCGCTGAACTGACGCTCGAGAACGCCATAGATACGACGGACCTTCTGCTTTTCACGCAGTTGGGTGCCGTAGTCGGATTGGCGACCGCGGCGTTGGCCGTGGATGCCTGGAGCAGCTTCAATATTGCACTTCGATTCGATAGCGCGCACACCACTCTTCAGGAAGAGATCAGTGCCTTCACGACGTGCCAGTTTGCATTTTGGACCAATGTAACGAGCCATTCTTTACAGTCTCCTGGATTACACGCGGCGCTTCTTCGGCGGACGGCACCCGTTGTGCGGGATTGGCGTCACGTCGGTGATGCTGGCGATCTTATAGCCACAGCCGTTCAAAGCACGGACAGCGGACTCACGACCTGGACCTGGACCTTTAACGTTAACGTCAAGGTTTTTCAGGCCATATTCCAGCGCAGCTTGACCAGCACGTTCAGCAGCTACTTGAGCAGCAAACGGGGTGGACTTGCGAGAACCGCGGAAACCCGAACCACCGGAGGTTGCCCAAGAAAGAGCGTTACCTTGACGGTCGGTGATGGTCACGATGGTGTTGTTGAAAGACGCGTGGATGTGGGCGATGCCATCAACCACTGTCTTTTTTACTTTTTTACGAGGACGAGCAGCAGGTTTTGCCATGACTAAATTCCTGTCGATTCGCTGGTGCGATTACTTGCGGATCGGCTTACGCGGACCTTTGCGAGTACGCGCGTTGGTCTTGGTACGCTGACCGCGCACTGGAAGACCACGACGATGGCGCAGACCGCGGTAGCAGCCCAAATCCATCAAGCGTTTGATTTTCATGTTGACTTCACGACGCAGGTCACCTTCAGTGGTGAACTTTGCCACTTCGCCACGCAGCAACTCAATCTGCTCGTCGCTCAGATCCTTGATCTTAGCGGCTGGGTTTACACCAGCATCCACACAGATTTTCTGTGCAGTAGTGCGACCAACACCATAGATGTAGGTCAGCGAGATAACAGTGTGCTTGTTATCTGGAATGTTAACGCCTGCAATACGGGCCATTCAGTGGGACTCCAATTGACAGCTACCTACGCCCCGGAAGCCAAGAAATAGGGCGCGAGATAATATCGCTGTAATAACAAATAATCAACCCAGCAGCGCACTAGCTGCTGGGCTTCAAACAGATCACACTCAGCCTTGGCGCTGTTTGTGACGTGGTTCCGCGCTGCAAATTACCCGAACAACACCTTCGCGGCGAATAATCTTGCAGTTACGGCACAGCTTTTTCACCGATGCACGAACTTTCATCACCAACTCCTCTAACCTTATGGAAACTTCAGCGCAGCATGCCGCTGCCGTAGCCCTTCAGGTTGGCTTTCTTCATCAGGGATTCGTACTGGTGCGAAACGAGGTGCGATTGTACTTGCGACATAAAGTCCATAACAACCACGACCACGATCAGCAACGAGGTCCCGCCAAGGTAGAACGGAACGTTTGCCGCAACCACCAGGAACTGGGGCAGCAGACAGACGGCCGTCATATAAAGAGCACCGAACAGAGTCAAGCGAGTCAAAACGCCATCAATATAGCGCGCAGACTGCTCACCTGGACGGATACCCGGAATAAAGGCACCGGACTTCTTCAGGTTTTCCGCTACGTCTTTCGGATTGAACATCAACGCCGTATAGAAGAAGCAGAAGAAAATAATCCCTGCACTAAACAGCAGAATATTCAACGGCTGACCAGGAGCGATCGACTGCGAGATGTCCTGCAACCAGCCCATACCTTCAGACTGACCAAACCAGGCACCCAACGAAGCCGGGAACAGCAAAATGCTGCTCGCAAAAATAGCCGGAATAACACCGGCCATATTCACTTTCAGCGGTAGGTGGCTAGTCTGAGCAGCAAACACCTTGCGGCCTTGCTGACGCTTGGCGTAGTGAACAGCAATACGACGCTGACCACGCTCAATGAACACCACGAAACCGATAATCGCTACTGCCAGCAAACCGATAGCAACCAAGGCGAAGATATTGATATCACCCTGACGCGCAGACTCGAAAGACTGCCCAATTGCTCTCGGAAGACCGGCGACGATACCCGAAAAAATCAACATCGAGATACCGTTGCCAACACCACGCTCAGTAATCTGCTCACCCAGCCACATCATAAACATTGCACCCGCCACGAAGGTGGTTATTGCAACGAAATGGAAGCCAAGATCACCAGTGAACGCTACGCCCTGCCCCGCCAAGCCAATGGACATGCCAATAGCCTGAACGAGAGCAAGAGCGACGGTGAGGTAGCGGGTGTACTGGCTTATCTTGCGACGGCCAGCTTCACCTTCCTTCTTCAACTGCTCCAGCTGTGGGCTGACAGCGGACATAAGCTGCATGATGATCGATGCCGAAATATACGGCATGATCCCCAGCGCAAAAATACTCATCCGCTCCAGCGCACCGCCGGAAAACATATTGAACAAGCTAAGTATGGTCCCCTCATTCTGTCGAAACAGGTCCGCTAGCCGGTCCGGGTTGATGCCTGGAACTGGAATGTGTGCGCCTATTCGATAGACGATAATCGCCAGGAATAGAAAACGCAGACGAGCCCAGAGCTCGGACAACCCGCCTTTGCTGAGCGCTGAGAGAGCACCTTGCTTAGCCATTTATTCCTCGAACTTGCCGCCAGCTGCTTCGATAGCCGAACGCGCACCTTTGGTGGCGCCGATTCCCTTGCCGATAGTGACAGCGCGAGTAACTTCGCCGGACAGCATGATTTTCACACGCTGTACATTGACGTTAATCACGTTGGCATCTTTCAGGGTCTGCACAGTAACGATGTCGCCTTCCACTTTAGCCAGCTCGGACAGACGCACTTCTGCGCGATCCATAGCTTTCAGGGAAACGAAACCGAACTTAGGCAGACGACGATGCAGCGGCTGTTGACCGCCTTCAAAGCCTGGAGCAATTGTGCCACCGGAGCGGGAGGTTTGACCTTTGTGACCACGGCCACCAGTCTTACCCAAACCACTACCGATACCACGGCCCGGACGATGCTTTTCGCGACGGGAACCCGGCGCTGGACTCAGATCATTGAGTTTCATCGATTAACCCTCGACACGCAGCATGTAGTAAGCCTTGTTGATCATCCCGCGATTCTCGGGAGTATCCTGGACTTCTACAGTGTGACCGATGCGACGCAGACCCAGACCCTTAACGCACAATTTGTGGTTAGGGATACGGCCGGTCATGCTTTTGATCAGCGTTACTTTTACGGTAGCCATGATCAGAAGATCTCCTTGACGCTTTTGCCACGCTTAGCAGCGATGGACTCAGGAGATTGCATAGCTTTCAAACCTTTAAAAGTGGCGTGAACCACGTTTACCGGGTTAGTCGAGCCATAGCACTTAGCCAGAACGTTCTGAACGCCAGCAACTTCGAGGACAGCACGCATTGCGCCGCCAGCGATGATACCGGTACCTTCAGAGGCAGGCTGCATGTACACCTTCGAAGCGCCATGGGCAGACTTCATAGCGTATTGCAGAGTAGTGCCGTTCAGATCTACTTGAATCATGTTGCGGCGAGCAGCTTCCATTGCCTTCTGGATCGCAGCAGGCACTTCACGTGACTTGCCACGGCCGAAGCCAACACGCCCTTTACCATCACCCACTACGGTCAACGCAGTGAAAGTGAAGATACGGCCGCCTTTAACGGTTTTGGCTACGCGGTTAACTTGAACCAGCTTCTCAATGTAGCCTTCGTCGCGCTTTTGGTCGTTATTTGACATAACTTAGAACTCCAGCCCAGCTTCACGAGCAGCCTCAGCCAGCGCTTTCACGCGGCCGTGGTACTTGAAGCCAGAGCGGTCGAAAGCCACCTGCGAGACGCCAGCGGCTTTTGCACGCGTAGCGACCAGCTGGCCAACCTTTGTGGCCGCGTCGATGTTGCCAGTGGCAGCATCACGCAGTTCTTTGTCCAAAGTCGAGGCGCTTGCCAAGACTTTGCTGCCGTCGGCCGAGATGACCTGGGCATAGATGTGCTGCGAAGAGCGGAACACGCAGAGACGCACGACTTCTAATTCGTGCATTTTCAGACGTGCTTTGCGAGCGCGACGCAGTCGAGTAACTTTTTTGTCGGTCATTTGCTAGGCCCTACTTCTTCTTGGCTTCTTTACGGCGGACGACTTCGTCCGCGTAACGCACACCTTTACCTTTGTAAGGCTCTGGCGGACGGAAGTCGCGGATCTCAGCGGCCACTTGACCTACTAGCTGCTTGTCGATGCCCTTGATCAGGATATCGGTTTGGCTAGGAGTCTCAGCGGTGATGCCTTCCGGCAGTTCGTAATCCACTGGGTGCGAGAAGCCAAGAGCTAGGTTCAGCACTGTGCCTTTTGCTTGCGCTTTGTAACCAACACCGACCAGCTGGAGCTTACGCTCGAAGCCTTGGCTTACGCCTTGGACCATGTTGTTTACCAACGCACGAGTGGTACCAGCCATTGCGCGAGTTTGTTGATCGCCATTGCGAGCAGCGAAACGCAGCTCACCAGCTTCTTCAACGATTTCAACCGACGAATGGATGTTCAGTTCTAGAGTACCCTTGGCACCCTTCACCGAAAGCTGTTGGCCTGCGAATTTTACTTCGACACCAGCTGGCAGCTTTACGGGGTTCTTAGCGACGCGTGACATGCTTATCCCCCCTTAGAACACTGTGCAAAGAACTTCGCCGCCGACACCGGCAGCGCGCGCAGCACGATCCGTCATCACACCTTTGTTGGTGGAGACGATAGACACACCGAGGCCGCCACGAACTTTGGGCAGATCATCGGAGGACTTGTACTGACGCAGGCCTGGACGGCTAACGCGCTTAACTTCTTCGATTACCGGACGGCCTTCGAAGTACTTCAGCTCGATAGACAGCAGTGGCTTAATTTCGCTGCTGATCTGAAAATCCGCGATGTAACCTTCGTCCTTAAGAACTTTAGCTACAGCCACCTTCAACGTGGAAGACGGCATGCTTACGACAGACTTTTCAGCCATCTGGGCATTACGGATTCGAGTTAGCATGTCCGCTAACGGGTCCTGCATACTCATGGGCTAGACGCTCCTGATACAAAAAGAATTAGCCTTGCGGCTACAACTGTCGCCGAGTGACTCCGCACCCAAAAAGCACGGGCTCTGGCGAGCCGGTCATTCTAGACATACGTCAGAAATGAATCAAGCCCCAATAGGGGCCTGATTCATATCCAAGATCACCGACTGTCAGGATCTTACGACCCCAACAGCGAAGACTTTGTCTGTACGCCTTACCAGCTGGCTTTAACCAGACCTGGTACGTCGCCGCGCATTGCTGCTTCACGCAATTTGTTACGGCCCAGGCCGAACTTGCGGTAAACACCATGCGGACGACCAGTCAGGCGGCAGCGGTTACGCATGCGCGCAGCGCTTGCGTCACGTGGCTGCTTCTGCAGAGCTACTTGAGCTTCCCAACGCGCTTCTGGACTTGCGTTCAGATCAACGATGATAGCTTTAAGCTCAGCACGCTTTTTGGCGAACTTAGCAACCGTAAGCTGACGTTTCAGCTCGCGGTTTTTCATGCTCATCTTGGCCATGGTCCTACTCCAATCAGTTGCGGAACGGGAATTTGAAAGCACGCAGCAATGCGCGACCTTCATCATCTGTCCGAGCAGTGGTGGTCAGGGTGATGTCCAGACCGCGAAGGGCATCAATTTTGTCGTAGTCAATTTCCGGGAAAATGATCTGCTCTTTAACGCCCATGCTGTAGTTACCACGACCATCGAAGGACTTGGCATTCAGGCCGCGGAAGTCGCGAACCCGAGGCAGGGAGATCGACAGCAGACGATCCAAGAATTCATACATACGCTCACGGCGCAAGGTTACTTTGACGCCGATCGGCCATCCCTCGCGGACTTTAAAGCCAGCGATGGATTTACGAGCGTAGGTCACAACAACTTTTTGACCGGTGATTTTTTCCAAATCAGCAACCGCGTGCTCGATGACTTTCTTGTCACCGATCGCTTCGCCCAGACCCATATTCAGGGTGATTTTGGTAACGCGCGGAACTTCCATCACGTTCGAAAGCTTAAGTTCTTCCTTAAGTTTCGGAGCGATTTCCTTCCGGTAAATCTCTTTTAGTCGTGCCATGGTCTCATCTACCTAGCAGTGTTCAAGCATCAACCGCTTTTTGGGTCGACTTGAAGACACGAATTTTTTTGCCTTCTTCTACTTTGAAACCAACGCGATCAGCCTTGTTGGTTTCGCCGTTGAAAATGGCGACGTTAGAAGCGTCCAGCGGAGCTTCCTTTTCGACGATACCGCCTTGCACGCCCGACATCGGGTTAGGCTTGGTATGACGCTTAACCAGGTTTAAACCACCTACAACCAGACGGTTGTTAGCGAGAACCTTAAGCACCTTACCGCGCTTACCTTTGTCTTTGCCGGCGATCACGATGATCTCGTCGTCACGACGAATCTTTTGCATGTCGGATCTCCTTACAGCACTTCTGGGGCGAGCGAGACGATCTTCATGAACTTCTCAGTACGAAGTTCACGGGTCACTGGCCCAAAGATACGGGTGCCGATCGGCTCTTGCTTGTTGTTCAAAAGAACAGCAGCGTTGCCATCAAAGCGGATAATGGAGCCATCTGCACGGCGAACACCGTGACGAGTGCGGACTACAACAGCAGTCATCACTTGGCCTTTTTTCACCTTACCGCGAGGAATTGCTTCCTTCACGGTAACTTTGATGATGTCACCGATACCAGCGTAACGACGATGGGAGCCACCCAGCACCTTGATGCACATAACACGGCGTGCGCCGCTGTTATCGGCCACATCGAGCATGGATTGAGTCTGAATCATATAATTTCTCCGACCCCTAGTCCTTAGACTTCCACAGCACGTTCGAGAATATCAACCAGAGCCCAAGACTTAGTCTTGGCCAGCGGACGAGTTTCACGAATAGTGACTTTGTCGCCGATGTGGCACTGATTGGTTTCGTCGTGCGCGTGCAGCTTAGTCGAACGCTTAACGTATTTACCGTAGATCGGGTGCTTAACACGACGCTCGATCAGAACGGTGATGGTCTTGTCCATCTTGTCGCTGACAACACGGCCAGTCAGCGTACGGACAGTTTTTTCGGCTTCAGCCATGATTACTTACCTGCCTGCTGTTTGAGCACAGTCTTCACGCGAGCGATGTCACGCTTAACTTGCGAGAGCAGATGAGACTGCCCCAACTGGCCAGTTGCTTTCTGCATACGCAGATTGAACTGGTCGCGCAGCAAGCCGAGCAGTTGCTCGTTCAGCTGCTGTGCGGATTTTTCACGAAGTTCATTCGCTTTCATCACATCACCGTCCGTTTAACAAAGGAGGTGGCGAGCGGCAGCTTTGCAGCAGCCAGGGCGAAAGCCTCACGCGCCAGCTCTTCAGAAACACCCTCGATCTCATACAGGACTTTGCCTGGCTGAATCTGGGCAACCCAGTATTCGACGTTACCCTTACCTTTACCCATCCGAACTTCGAGAGGCTTTTTGGAAATAGGCTTGTCCGGGAATACACGGATCCAGATCTTACCGCCACGCTTAACGTGACGGGTCAGAGCACGACGCGCTGATTCGATCTGACGAGCGGTGAGGCGACCACGAGCAACAGACTTCAGCGCATACTCGCCGAAGCTGACTTTGCTACCGCGCAATGCCAAGCCACGGTTGTGGCCAGTCATTTGCTTGCGGAACTTCGTACGCTTAGGTTGTAACATTTGGCGTACCCCTTACTTAGCAGCTTTTTTACGAGGCGCTGGTGCTTGTGGCTTCAGTTCTTCTTGGCGACCACCAATTACTTCGCCTTTAAAGATCCAAACCTTGACACCGATCACACCGTAAGTGGTGTGAGCTTCGTAGTTGGCATAGTCGATATCGGCACGCAGGGTGTGCAACGGCACACGACCTTCGCGATACCATTCAGTACGTGCGATTTCAGCACCGCCGAGACGACCGCTCACTTGGATTTTGATGCCTTTGGCACCAATGCGCATAGCGTTCTGTACAGCGCGCTTCATAGCGCGACGGAACATTACACGACGCTCCAGCTGCTGAGCTACGCTCTGCGCAACCAGCATACCGTCGAGTTCCGGCTTGCGGATCTCTTCGATATTGATGTGCACAGGCACACCCATTTGCTTGGTCAGGTCCTGACGCAGCTTCTCAACATCTTCACCTTTCTTCCCGATAACGATACCTGGACGAGCAGTGTGGATGGTGATGCGTGCAGTTTGGGCCGGACGATGGATATCGATACGGCTTACGGACGCGCTTTTTAGTTTGTCTTGGAGGTATTCACGCACCTTCAGATCTGCGAACAGGTAGTCCGCATAAGTCCGACCGTCTGCGTACCAGACGGAGGTGTGCTCCTTGACGATTCCCAGGCGAATGCCAATGGGATGTACTTTCTGACCCATCTCTTCGACTCCGTTACTTGTCAGCAACCTTGACAGTGATATGGCAAGACCGCTTGACGATGCGATCAGCGCGGCCTTTAGCACGCGGCATGATACGCTTCAGCGAACGCCCTTCGTTGACGAAAACGGTGGCGACTTTAAGGTCGTCAACGTCTGCGCCTTCGTTATGCTCGGCGTTGGCTACGGCCGACTCCAGCACTTTTTTGATGATCTCGGCGGCTTTCTTGTTGCTGAAAGCCAACAGGTTGAGCGCTTCGCCCACCTTCTTCCCGCGGATCTGGTCGGCGACCAAGCGGGCTTTCTGGGCGGAGATTCGAGCGCCCGACAACTTAGCGGCTACTTCCATCGTTCCTTACCCCTTAACGCTTGGCTTTCTTGTCAGCCACGTGCCCACGATAAGTGCGGGTACCGGCAAACTCGCCTAGTTTATGGCCAACCATGTCTTCGTTCACGAGAACTGGAACATGTAGACGACCGTTATGCACAGCGATGGTCAGACCGACCATTTGTGGCAGGATCATCGAACGACGCGACCAGGTTTTCACCGGCTTGCGATCGTTCTTTTCCGCCGCCACTTCGATCTTCTTCAGTAGGTGAAGATCAATAAAAGGACCTTTTTTCAGAGAACGTGGCACTGTCGTATCCCTCTATTTACTTGCGACGACGGACGATCATTTTGTCGGTACGCTTATTACCACGAGTCTTCGCGCCCTTAGTCGGGAAGCCCCATGGCGATACCGGATGACGACCACCAGAGGTACGACCTTCACCACCACCATGTGGGTGGTCAACCGGGTTCATGGCAACACCACGAACGGTTGGGCGAACGCCACGCCAGCGTTTGGCACCAGCTTTACCCAACGAACGCAGGCTGTGCTCGGAGTTCGAGACTTCACCTAGCGTTGCACGGCATTCAGCCAATACTTTACGCATTTCACCAGAGCGTAGACGCAGGGTCACGTAGACACCTTCGCGAGCTACCAGCTGAGCCGAAGCACCAGCGGAACGTGCGATTTGCGCGCCTTTACCTGGCTTCAATTCGATGCCGTGTACGGTGCTACCTACTGGAATGCTACGCAGTTGCAGCGAGTTACCTGGCTTGATCGGAGCCAAAGCACCCGAGATCAGCTGGTCACCAGCGCTCACGCCTTTAGGGGCGATGATGTAACGGCGTTCGCCGTCTGCGTAAAGCATAAGAGCAATGTGAGCAGTACGGTTTGGATCGTATTCGATGCGCTCAACAGTGGCTGGAATGCCATCTTTGTCGTTGCGACGGAAGTCGACCAAACGATAGTGCTGCTTATGACCACCACCAATGTGACGAGTGGTAATACGGCCATTATTGTTACGACCACCAGACTTCGATTTTTTCTCGAGCAGCGGTGCGTGAGGAGCGCCTTTATGCAGCTCCTGGTTGACCACCTTGACCACATGACGGCGGCCAGGGGAAGTCGGTTTGCATTTAACGATTGCCATGATGCACCCCTTCCTTACTCAGCACTGCTGCTGAAATCGAGATCTTGGCCTGGCTGAAGGGAGATAACTGCCTTCTTCCAGTCATTACGCTTGCCCACGCCGCGAGCGGTGCGCTTGCTCTTACCCAGAACATTCAGGGTAGTAACACGCTCAACTTTCACGCTGAACAGGCTTTCGACGGCCTTCTTGATTTCCAGCTTGGTTGCGTCAGTAGCAACTTTGAAAACGAACTGGCCTTTCTTGTCTGCCAGAACCGTAGCCTTCTCGGAAACGTGCGGGCCAAGCAGAACTTTAAATACGCGTTCCTGGTTCATCCCAGCAGCTCCTCGAATTTCTTCACGGCCGACACGGTGATCAACACCTTGTCGTATGCGATCAGACTAACTGGATCGGAACCTTGCACGTCACGTACATCAACGTGTGGTAGGTTACGAGCAGCCAGGTACAGGTTCTGATCAACAACTTCGGACACGATCAGGACGTCTGTCAGACCCATGCCATTCAGTTTGTTCAGCAGATCTTTGGTTTTTGGCGCTTCAACAGCGAAGTCCTGAACCACGACCAGACGATCAGTACGCACTAGTTCAGCAAGGATGGAGCGCAGTGCTGCGCGGTACATCTTCTTGTTGAGCTTCTGAGAGTGATCTTGTGGACGAGCTGCGAAAGTGGTACCGCCGCCACGCCAGATTGGGCTACGGATAGTACCAGCACGAGCGCGGCCAGTACCTTTCTGACGCCAAGGGCGCTTACCGCCACCACGGACATCAGAACGGGTCTTTTGCTGCTTGCTACCTTGACGGCCGCCGGCCATGTAGGCCACGACTGCTTGGTGAACCAGCGTCTCGTTGAATTCGCCGCCGAAAGTCAGTTCGGAAACTTCAATCGCTTGAGCGTCATTTACGTTTAATTGCATGTCAGCTTCCCCTTAACCGCGAGCCTTGGCCGCTGGACGTACAACCAGGTTGCCGCCAGTAGCGCCAGGAACAGCACCCTTGACCAACAACAGATTGCGTTCAGCGTCGACGCGCACTACTTCGAGGGACTGCACGGTCACGCGCTCAGCGCCCATATGACCGGACATTTTCTTGCCCTTGAATACACGACCAGGAGTCTGGCACTGGCCAATAGAGCCCGGGACGCGGTGGGAAACGGAGTTACCGTGAGTGTTGTCTTGGCCACGGAAATTCCAACGCTTGATCGTACCCTGGAAGCCTTTACCTTTGGACTGACCGGTTACATCAACCAGTTGACCAGCAGCGAAGATTTCAGCGTTAATCAGATCGCCTGCTGCGTATTCGCCTTCTTCAAGACGGAATTCCAGCACGGTACGACCAGCAGCAACGTTTGCCTTGGCGAAGTGACCCGCCTGAGCAGCTGTTACACGCGAAGCGCGACGCTCGCCGACAGTGACTTGCACTGCACGATAGCCATCGGTTTCTTCAGTTTTGAACTGGGTGACGCGATTCGGCTCGATCTCAATGACCGTGACCGGAATGGAGACACCTTCTTCGGTGAAAATACGGGTCATACCGCATTTACGACCGACTACACCAATAGTCATGTTGTAAACCTCATGAGTGTACGGGGCTTTCACCCGCTATGGCCGCCCATTTCAGAGCGTTACACGACTAAGACCCAAGTCTTAGCCGAGGCTGATCTGCACTTCCACACCGGCCGCAAGATCAAGCTTCATAAGTGCATCAACGGTTTTATCCGTTGGCTGAACGATGTCCAGAACGCGCTTATGAGTACGGATCTCGTACTGGTCGCGCGCGTCTTTGTTGACGTGCGGAGAGACCAGAACGGTGAACCGCTCTTTACGGGTAGGCAGTGGAATTGGACCACGCACTTGAGCACCAGTACGTTTCGCGGTTTCCACGATTTCCTGGGTTGATTGGTCGATCAGGCGATGGTCAAAAGCCTTCAACCTGATACGGATTTGCTGATTTTGCATTGGATTTCAGACTCCAGATTGCTGTTCCCACCGAGCGCAATACGCCCGTTAAAAGGAGGCGCAATTCTATAGACGACCCCACTAGGTGTCAACTCAATAAAAAAAGCCCCCGCTGAGCGGGGGCTTTTTCATGCAATCAACGATTACTCGATGATTTTGGCTACGACGCCAGCGCCGACGGTACGACCGCCTTCACGGATAGCGAAACGCAGACCATCTTCCATTGCGATGGTTTTGATCAGGGTAACAGTCATTTGAATGTTGTCACCTGGCATTACCATTTCAACGCCTTCTGGCAGCTCGCAGTTACCAGTCACGTCAGTAGTACGGAAGTAGAACTGTGGACGATAGCCTTTGAAGAACGGAGTATGACGGCCGCCTTCTTCCTTGCTCAGAACGTATACTTCTGCGGTGAACTTGGTGTGAGGCTTAACAGTGCCTGGCTTAACCAGAACCTGACCACGCTCAACGTCGTCACGCTTGGTACCACGCAGCAGAACGCCACAGTTCTCGCCTGCACGACCTTCGTCGAGCAGTTTGCGGAACATTTCAACGCCGGTGCAGGTGGTAACAGTTGTGTCACGCAGACCAACGATTTCCAGTGGATCTTGAACGCGAACGATACCGCGCTCGATACGACCAGTCACAACAGTACCGCGACCAGAGATCGAGAATACGTCTTCGATTGGCATCAGGAACGGCTTGTCGGTCAGGCGAACTGGTTCTGGAATGTAAGTATCCAGAGTTTCAACCAGCTTACGAACGGCAGTGGTGCCCATTTCGTTTTCGTCATTGCCTTCCAAAGCCATACGAGCAGAACCGATGATGATCGGAGTGTCGTCACCTGGGAAGTCGTAAGTGCTCAGCAGATCGCGCACTTCCATCTCAACCAGTTCCAGCAGCTCAGCGTCGTCTACCAGGTCAGCCTTGTTCAGGAAAACCACGATGTACGGAACGCCTACCTGACGGGACAGCAGGATGTGCTCACGAGTTTGTGGCATCGGACCATCAGCGGCCGAACAAACCAGGATCGCGCCGTCCATTTGGGCAGCACCAGTGATCATGTTCTTCACGTAGTCAGCGTGACCTGGGCAGTCAACGTGAGCGTAGTGACGAATAGTCGAGTTGTACTCAACGTGAGCAGTGTTGATGGTGATACCACGAGCTTTTTCTTCTGGTGCGCTGTCGATCTTGTCGAAGTCAACACGAGCAGAGCCGAAAACCTCGGAGCAAACACGAGTCAGAGCTGCGGTCAGCGTGGTTTTACCATGGTCAACGTGACCGATAGTGCCAACGTTGACGTGCGGTAGGGAACGATCAAATTTTTCTTTAGCCACGACAATTAACTCCTTGCCTAAAGGACTGAACTAAATCAGCCTTGTTTTTTAGTAACAGCATCGACGATGTGCGACGGCGCTGTATCGTATTTTTTGAATTCCATAGAGTAGCTTGCGCGACCCTGAGACATGGAACGAACGTCAGTCGCATAACCGAACATTTCACCCAACGGAACTTCAGCACGAATAACTTTGCCGGAGACCGTATCTTCCATACCCTGGATCATGCCGCGACGACGATTCAAGTCGCCCATCACGTCACCCATATAGTCTTCAGGTGTAACAACCTCTACCGCCATGATTGGCTCAAGCAGCTCACCACCACCTTTGGAGGCCAGTTGCTTAGTAGCCATGGAAGCAGCCACCTTAAACGCCATCTCGTTGGAGTCGACGTCGTGGTAAGAACCATCAAACACGGTAGCCTTCAGGCCGATGAGCGGATAGCCGGCAACAACACCGTTCTTCATCTGCTCTTCGATACCCTTCTGGATAGCCGGGATGTATTCCTTAGGAACCACACCACCTACCACTTCGTTCACGAACTGCAGACCTTCCTGACCTTCGTCAGCAGGTGCAAAACGGATCCAGCAGTGACCAAACTGACCACGACCGCCGGACTGACGAACGAACTTGCCTTCGATCTCACAGTTCTTCGTGATGCGCTCACGATAGGAAACCTGAGGCTTGCCGATGTTGGCTTCGACGTTGAACTCACGCTTCATCCGGTCAACCAGGATGTCGAGGTGCAATTCGCCCATACCGGAGATGATCGTTTGACCAGTCTCTTCATCAGTTTTAACACGGAAAGACGGGTCTTCCTGAGCAAGCTTGCCCAGCGCAATACCCATTTTTTCCTGGTCATCTTTGGTCTTAGGCTCAACAGCAACCGAAATAACCGGCTCCGGGAAGTCCATACGAACCAAGATGATTGGCTTGTCAGCGTTGCACAAGGTCTCACCAGTGGTGACATCCTTCATGCCGATCAAGGCCGCGATGTCACCAGCGCGTACTTCCTTGATCTCTTCGCGGGCGTTTGCGTGCATCTGCACCATACGACCCACACGCTCTTTCTTACCTTTAACCGAGTTGATCACGCCGTCACCGGAGCTCAACACGCCCGAATAAACACGGACGAAGGTCAAAGTACCCACGAATGGGTCAGTAGCGATTTTGAACGCCAGAGCCGAGAACGGCTCGCTGTCGTCTGCATGACGCTCCAACTCGATGGTCTCGTCATCCGGGTCAGTACCCTTGATGGCCGGAATCTCGGAAGGTGCAGGCAGGTAGTCGATAACGGCGTCGAGAACAAGAGGAACACCCTTGTTCTTGAAGGAGGAACCACAAACAGCCAGAACGATCTCACCAGCAATAGTACGCTGACGCAGAGCGGCCTTGATTTCCTCGTTGGTGAGTTCTTCACCTTCAAGGTACTTGTTCATCAGTTCTTCGTTGGCTTCGGCAGCAGCCTCAACCATGTTACCGCGCCACTCTTCAGCCAACTCTTGCAGTTCAGCAGGAATCGCCTCACGACGTGGAACCATACCCTTATCAGCATCATTCCAGTAAACAGCTTCCATAGTCATAAGGTCGATCTGACCTTGGAAGTTATCTTCTGAACCGATAGCCAATTGGATTGGCACAGGCGTGTGACCCAGACGCTGCTTGATCTGACCGATCACGCGCAGGAAGTTAGCGCCAGCACGGTCCATCTTGTTCACATAAACAAGACGTGGAACACCGTACTTGTTGGCTTGACGCCATACGGTTTCCGACTGAGGCTCAACACCTGAAGTACCACAGAACACCACGACCGCGCCGTCGAGTACACGCAGGGAGCGCTCAACTTCAATAGTGAAGTCAACGTGACCCGGTGTATCAATTACGTTGAAACGGTACTGGTCTTTGTGCTGCTTAACAGAACCCTGCCAGAAGGCGGTAATAGCAGCAGAAGTAATGGTAATACCACGCTCCTGCTCCTGAACCATCCAGTCTGTGGTCGCGGCGCCGTCATGCACCTCGCCCATTTTGTGACTTTTGCCAGTGTAAAAAAGGACGCGCTCAGTGGTGGTGGTTTTACCAGCATCCACGTGAGCAACGATACCGATGTTACGGTAGCGATTAATCGGAGTAGTACGAGCCATAAAGCCCTCGCAAAGTGAGTAGCGCTGAAATTAGAAGCGGTAGTGCGAGAAAGCTTTGTTGGCCTCAGCCATACGGTGCACGTCTTCACGCTTCTTAACTGCTGCGCCTTTGCCTTCAGCAGCGTCCAGCAGTTCGCCAGCTAAACGCAAAGCCATAGACTTTTCGCCACGCTTGCGTGCGAAGTCTACCAACCAGCGCATTGCCAACGCGTTACGACGGGAAGGACGAACTTCGACCGGAACCTGGTAAGTAGCACCGCCTACACGGCGCGACTTCACTTCGACCAGCGGAGCGATGGCGTCGAGTGCTTTCTCGAAGAGTTCCAGGGGATCGGCGTTCTTACGTTCTTTAACCTTTTCCAGCGCGCCATAAACGATACGCTCGGCAACGGCTTTTTTGCCGCTTTCCATCACGTGGTTCATGAACTTGGCCAGAATTTGGCTTCCGTATTTTGGATCGTCAAGCACTTCGCGCTTGGCTGCTACGCGTCTTCTTGGCATGGATAAGCCCTCAAACGGTCTTCAGGTTAGCTCGGGACCACTACACCCTAGGGATGCACGCCCGACCTTACTCTTATCGACTCAGAAAAAAAGAAATCTGCATTTTTTACCAACTACCGAAAACTACTTCGGCTTCTTGGTACCGTACTTCGAACGACCTTGGTTACGACCTTTAACGCCGGAAGTATCCAAAGAGCCGCGGACGGTGTGATAACGAACACCTGGCAAGTCTTTTACACGACCACCACGAATCAGTACCACGCTGTGCTCTTGCAGGTTGTGACCTTCACCGCCGATGTACGAGGAAACCTCGAAACCGTTGGTCAGGCGCACACGGCATACTTTACGCAGTGCCGAGTTAGGTTTTTTCGGCGTAGTTGTATACACACGGGTGCATACGCCACGACGTTGCGGGCAGTTTTGCAGCGCAGGTACGTCGGATTTCTCGACGATACGCTTACGCGGCTGACGTACCAGCTGGTTGATAGTTGCCATCTACTAGCTCCACTGTTGTCTTGCGACGCTATTGTCTTACAAGAAAAGCAAAATGACGGGAACGAATCCCCGCCAAATTTAGGGGTACAAGAGTCTAAAGAGGATCCTGCCCCCAGTCAAGGCAAGGCCCCGACCTTCCCGCTCATCAAAGCTCGACTTATTGTCTCGATTCGATGAACGGAACGGTCAGGGCCTGCCCTTCATTTATCGCAGAACTCAGTTACCGCTTGAGTTCAACGCTTCGGTCAGCGCTGCTTCCACTTCACTGGCGCTTACGCGCAAAGGCTTGTCAGCATCACGGCGGCGCTTACGCTCGCTGTGGTAAGCCAAACCAGTACCAGCCGGGATCAAACGACCCACGACAACGTTTTCTTTCAGGCCGCGCAAGTAATCGCGCTTGCCGGTTACCGCAGCTTCGGTCAGTACGCGGGTTGTCTCTTGGAAAGAGGCCGCAGAGATGAACGATTCTGTCGACAACGACGCTTTGGTGATACCCAACAGAACGCGAGTGAACTTAGACACAAATTTGTCTTCGTTACCCAGACGCTCGTTCTCGACCAGTACCTGCGTCAGCTCCATCTGGTCGCCCTTGATGAAAGAAGAATCGCCAGACTCGGAAATTTCAACTTTACGCAGCATCTGACGCAGGATGGTCTCGATGTGCTTATCGTTGATCTTCACGCCTTGCAGACGGTAAACGTCTTGAATCTCGTTAACGATGTACTTGGCCAGCGCACTCACACCCAACAGACGCAGGATGTCGTGCGGATCGCTTGGACCGTCAGAGATAACTTCGCCGCGGTTCACTTGCTCGCCTTCGAAGACGTTCAGGTGACGCCACTTTGGAATCAGCTCTTCATATGGATCCGTGCCGTCGTTCGGAGTAATAACCAAGCGGCGCTTGCCTTTGGTTTCTTTACCGAACGCGATGGTGCCGCTGACTTCAGCCAAAATAGAGGCTTCTTTCGGACGACGCGCTTCGAACAAGTCAGCAACGCGTGGCAGACCACCCGTGATGTCTCGAGTTTTCGAAGTTTCTTGTGGAATACGAGCGATTACGTCACCGATCGCGATTTCCGCACCATCCGCTACACCTACCAATGCGTTGGCTGGCAGGAAGTATTGAGCGGGTACGTCAGTACCTGGCAACAACAGATCCTTACCATCAACACCTACCATCTTAACGGCCGGGCGAATTTCTTTACCGGCAGCTGGACGGTCTTTGGCGTCAAGCACTTCAATGTTGGTCATACCGGTCAATTCGTCGGTCTGACGCTTGATCGTGATGCCTTCTTCCATGCCTACGTAGGTCACGGTACCTTTCATTTCGGTAACGATTGGGTGAGTGTGCGGATCCCACTTGGCTACGATCGAGCCAGCGTCAACCTTGTCACCTTCTTTAACCGAAATTACTGCACCGTACGGCAGCTTGTAACGCTCACGCTCACGACCGAAGTCATCGGCGATTGCCAGCTCACCCGAACGCGATACAGCTACCAGGCAACCATCTACACGCTCAACGTGCTTCAGGTTGTGTAGACGAACAGTACCGCCATTCTTCACCTGAACGCTGTCAGCAGCAGAAGTCCGGCTTGCCGCACCACCGATGTGGAACGTACGCATTGTCAGCTGTGTACCCGGCTCACCGATCGACTGAGCAGCGATTACGCCGACAGCTTCACCGATGTTCACCTGGTGACCACGGGCTAGATCGCGGCCGTAGCACTTGGCACAAATACCGAAACGGGTTTCGCAGCTGATTGGCGAGCGAACGATCACCTCGTCGATGCTGTTCAGCTCGATGAACTCAACCCATTTCTCGTCAACCAAGGTGCCTGCAGGAACGATAACTTCATCAGTACCTGGTTTGAATACGTCACGGGCGATTACTCGACCCAGTACGCGCTCACCCAACGGCTCTACAACGTCACCGCCTTCAATGTGCGGAGTCATCAGCAGGCCGTGCTCGGTACCGCAGTCGACTTCAGTCACGACCAGATCCTGCGCAACGTCTACCAGACGACGCGTCAAGTAACCGGAGTTAGCAGTTTTCAAGGCGGTATCCGCCAGACCCTTACGAGCACCGTGAGTCGAGATGAAGTACTGAAGTACGCTCAAACCTTCACGGAAGTTCGCAGTAATCGGCGTTTCGATGATGGAGCCATCTGGTTTAGCCATCAGACCACGCATACCGGCCAACTGACGGATCTGCGCAGCAGAACCCCGTGCGCCGGAGTCGGCCATCATGTACATGGAGTTGAACGACTCTTGCTCAACTTCATCACCGTGACGGTCAATAACCTTCTCTTTCGAGAGGTTCGACATCATCGCCTTGGACACTTCATCGTTAGCTTTCGACCAAAGGTCGATTACTTTGTTGTACTTCTCGCCCTGAGTTACCAGGCCCGAGGCGTACTGACTTTCGATTTCTTTCACTTCATCGGTAGCAGCGCCGATGATGCGAGCCTTCTCATCCGGGATAACGAAGTCGTTAACACCGATCGAAACGCCGGAAATAGTCGAGTAAGCGAAACCGGTGTACATCAACTGGTCAGCGAAGATCACAGTCTCTTTCAAACCAACCACGCGGTAGCACTGGTTGATCAGCTTGGAGATTGCCTTTTTCTTCATCGGCAAGTTGACGACGTCGTACGATAAGCCTTTTGGAACAACTTGGAACAACAGCGCACGGCCGACAGTCGTGTCGACGATACGAGTGTTGGTCACGCTGCCGCCATCACGGTCATTGACAGTTTCGGTAATTCGCACTTTGACCTTTGCGTGCAGTGCGGCTTCGCCGGCACGGAACACACGGTCAACTTCTTGTAAATCAGCGAATACACGACCTTCGCCTTTGGCGTTGATCGCTTCACGCGTCATGTAGTACAGACCCAATACAACGTCCTGCGAAGGTACGATGATTGGCTCACCGTTCGCTGGCGACAGAATGTTGTTGGTCGACATCATCAACGCACGTGCTTCCAACTGAGCTTCCAGTGTCAGCGGTACGTGTACAGCCATCTGGTCGCCGTCGAAGTCGGCGTTGTACGCAGCACAGACCAGAGGGTGAAGCTGAATAGCTTTACCTTCGATAAGTACCGGTTCAAATGCCTGAATACCCAGGCGGTGAAGCGTAGGAGCACGGTTGAGGAGTACCGGGTGTTCGCGAATCACTTCAGCGAGAACGTCCCACACCTCTGGCAACTCGCGTTCAACCATTTTCTTGGCCGCTTTAATGGTGGTTGCAAGACCACGCATTTCTAGCTTGCCGAAGATGAACGGCTTGAACAGCTCAAGAGCCATTTTTTTAGGCAGACCGCACTGGTGCAGACGCAGGGTCGGACCTACGGTAATTACCGAACGACCCGAGTAGTCAACACGCTTACCGAGCAAGTTCTGACGGAAACGACCTTGCTTACCCTTGATCATGTCAGCCAAGGATTTCAGAGGACGCTTGTTCGAACCAGTGATAGCGCGGCCACGGCGACCGTTGTCCAGCAGGGCGTCGACAGCTTCTTGCAACATACGTTTTTCGTTACGCACGATGATGTCCGGAGCGGACAAATCAAGCAGGCGCTTCAAACGGTTGTTACGGTTGATCACTCGGCGATACAGATCGTTGAGGTCGGAAGTCGCGAAACGACCACCATCCAACGGAACCAAAGGACGCAGGTCTGGCGGCAGAACCGGCAGAACGGTCAGAACCATCCACTCTGGAAGGTTTCCGGAGCCCAGGAAGGCTTCCATCAGCTTCAAGCGCTTGGACAGTTTCTTGATTTTGGTTTCGGAGTTGGTTTGCGGAATCTCTTCACGCAGACGTCCAATCTCGTGTTCCAAGTCGATAGCGTGCAGCAGCTCACGAACAGCCTCTGCACCCATACGGGCATCGAAGTCGTCGCCGAACTCTTCTAGCGCTTCGAAATACTGTTCATCGTTCAGCAGCTGACCTTTTTCAAGGGTAGTCATGCCTGGATCGATAACGACATAGCTCTCGAAGTAGAGAACACGTTCGATATCACGCAGGGTCATGTCCATCAGCAAACCGATACGGGACGGCAGCGATTTCAGGAACCAGATGTGTGCAACTGGCGAAGCCAGTTCAATATGAGCCATGCGCTCACGACGGACCTTGGCCAGTGCAACTTCAACGCCGCACTTCTCACAGATCACACCGCGGTGCTTCAAGCGCTTGTACTTACCGCACAGGCACTCGTAATCCTTTACCGGGCCAAAGATTTTGGCGCAGAACAGGCCGTCACGCTCAGGCTTGAACGTACGGTAGTTGATGGTTTCCGGCTTTTTAACTTCACCGAACGACCACGAGCGGATCATCTCAGGCGATGCCAATCCAATACGGATGGCGTCGAACTCTTCGACTTGACCCTGGTTTTTCAGCAAATTCAGTAGGTCTTTCAAGGCCTTTCCTCCTGGCGGAGCAGAGAGCGGGCAGTGCAGCCCCGCTCTCGATTCGCGTCACGTGTTATTCGGTTTCCAGATCGATATCGATGCCGAGGGAACGAATTTCTTTGATCAACACGTTGAAGGACTCGGGCATGCCCGGCTCCATACGGTGATCGCCGTCCACGATGTTTTTGTACATCTTGGTACGACCGTTCACATCGTCCGACTTCACTGTGAGCATTTCTTGCAGAGTGTATGCCGCGCCATAAGCTTCCAGCGCCCAGACCTCCATCTCCCCGAAACGCTGACCACCGAACTGCGCCTTACCACCCAACGGCTGTTGAGTAACCAGGCTGTAAGAACCAGTAGAACGAGCGTGCATCTTGTCGTCTACCAAGTGGTTCAGCTTCAGCATATACATGTAGCCAACGGTAACCGGACGCTCAAACTTGTTGCCGGTACGGCCATCAGTCAGCACCATTTGGCCGCTGTCTGGCAGATCTGCCAAACGAAGCATTGCCTTGATTTCGCTTTCTTTAGCGCCATCGAACACCGGGGTAGCCATCGGTACACCGCCACGAAGGTTCTTCGCCAGATCAAGAATTTCTTGATCCGAGAAGTCATCCAGGCTTTCTTGACGACCGCCAATTTCGTTGTAGATCTCGTGCAAGAACGTACGCAGTTCAGCGACCTTACGCTGCTCTTCAATCATGAGGTTGATCTTTTCGCCCAAACCTTTGGCTGCAAGGCCCAAGTGGGTTTCAAGAATCTGACCAACGTTCATACGCGAAGGTACGCCCAACGGGTTGAGGACGACATCAACCGGGGTGCCATTGGCATCGTACGGCATGTCTTCAACCGGCATGATCACGGAGACCACACCTTTGTTACCGTGACGACCGGCCATCTTGTCACCCGGCTGGATGCGACGGCGGATTGCCAGGTAAACCTTGACGATTTTCAGCACGCCTGGAGCCAGGTCATCGCCCTGCTGCAGTTTGCGCTTCTTGTCTTCGAACTTGTCATCCAACAGACGACGGCGATCAATGATGTAAGCCTGAGCTTTCTCAAGTTGCTCGTTCAGAGCATCTTCAGCCATGCGCAGTTTGAACCACTGACCGTGCTCAAGACCGTCCAGGACTTCATTGGTGATTTCTTGGCCTTTCTTCAGACCAGCACCACCCTCTGCAATTTGGCCAACCAAAGCAGAACGCAGACGTTCGAAAGTAGCGCCTTCAACAATACGGAACTCTTCGTTCAGATCTTTGCGGATTTCGTCCAGCTGAGTCTTCTCGATCGACAGAGCACGAGCATCACGCTCAACGCCATCACGAGTGAAGACTTGCACGTCAATGACAGTCCCTTTAGTACCGGTTGGTACACGAAGGGAAGTGTCTTTAACGTCGCTGGCTTTCTCACCGAAGATTGCACGCAATAGTTTTTCTTCTGGAGTCAGCTGGGTCTCGCCTTTCGGGGTGACCTTACCCACCAGAATGTCGCCTGGGCCGACTTCGGCACCAACGTAAACGATACCGGCTTCGTCCAGTTTGTTCAGTGCAGCCTCACCCACGTTCGGGATGTCTGCAGTGATTTCCTCTGGGCCAAGCTTGGTGTCACGGGCCACACAGGTCAGTTCCTGAATGTGGATCGTGGTGAAGCGGTCTTCTTGAACAACGCGTTCCGACAGGCAGATGGAGTCTTCGAAGTTGAAGCCGTTCCATGCCATGAAGGCGATACGCATGTTCTGACCCAGAGCCAATTCACCCATATCGGTGGACGGACCATCGGCCATGATGTCGCTGCGCTGAACCCGATCACCTTTACGAACCAGCGGGCGCTGGTTGATGCAAGTGTTCTGGTTGGAGCGGGTGTATTTGGTCAGGTTGTAGATATCAACACCAGCTTCGCCGGTCTCAACTTCATCATCTGCAACACGCACCACGATACGGCTAGCATCAACGGAATCAATAACGCCGCCACGACGAGCTACGACACAAACGCCGGAGTCACGCGCTACGTTACGCTCCATGCCAGTACCTACCAGCGGCTTGTCGGCGCGCAGTGTTGGTACAGCTTGACGCTGCATGTTCGAACCCATCAAGGCACGGTTGGCGTCATCGTGCTCAAGGAACGGAATCAGCGACGCAGCAACCGAAACTACCTGCTTCGGCGAAACGTCCATCAAGGTGACGTCTTCTGGCGCCTTAACGGTGAATTCGTTCAAGTGACGTACAGCTACCAATTCATCAACCAGAACTTTCTGGTCGTTCATGGTGGCCGAAGCTTGAGCGATAACGTGATCCGCTTCTTCGATAGCCGAAAGGAACACGATCTCGTCGGTGACCAAAGCGTCTTTCACCACGCGGTACGGGCTCTCAAGGAAGCCGTACTGGTTGGTGCGCGCATAGGCAGCCAAGGAGTTGATCAGACCAATGTTCGGACCTTCTGGCGTTTCAATCGGGCATACACGACCATAGTGAGTCGGGTGTACGTCACGAACTTCAAAGCCTGCACGCTCACGCGTCAGACCGCCCGGGCCCAGTGCAGAAACACGGCGCTTGTGGGTGATCTCGGACAGCGGGTTGTTTTGGTCCATGAACTGAGACAACTGGCTGGAACCGAAGAACTCTTTCACTGCAGCAGCTACTGGCTTGGCATTGATCAAGTCTTGCGGCATCAAGCCTTCGCTTTCTGCCATCGACAGACGCTCTTTGACCGCACGCTCAACACGCACCAGGCCAACGCGGAACTGGTTTTCAGCCATTTCGCCTACGCAGCGAACACGGCGGTTACCCAAGTGGTCGATGTCATCGACAATGCCTTTACCGTTACGGATATCGACAAGTGTCTTCAGTACGGCAACGATGTCCTCTTTGCACAACACGCCCGAACCTTCGATTTCGGTGCGACCGATACGACGGTTGAACTTCATCCGGCCGACCGCAGACAGGTCATAACGCTCAGGGCTGAAGAACAGGTTGTTGAACAGAGTTTCAGCAGCATCCTTAGTTGGAGGCTCGCCAGGACGCATCATGCGATAGATCTCTACCAAGGCTTCCAATTGGTTGCCGGTGGAGTCTATTTTCAGAGTGTCGGAAATGAACGGCCCGCAGTCGATGTCGTTGGTGTACAACGTTTCGATGCGTACAACTTGGCTCTTAGCAACCTTTGCCAGGATCTCAGTTGTCAGCTCAGTGTTGCACTCAGCAATTATTTCGCCAGTCGCCGGATGCACGATGGCCTTAGCCGTTGTGCGGCCTAGGACATAGTCCAATGGCATAACCAGCTCTTTGATGCCGGCTTTTTCCAACTGGTTGATATGACGAGCTGTAATACGACGGCCTTGCTCGACGAGCACCTTGCCTTTGTCATCAGTGATATCAATGGCCGCGATTTCACCGCGCAGACGCTGAGGCACAAGTTCTAGGCTAATTGTTTCGCCCTGAACGTGGAATACGTTAGTCGTGTAAAACGCTTCCAGTACTTGCTCAGTTGTATAGCCCAGCGCTCGCAGCAATACAGATGCAGGAAGCTTACGACGACGGTCAATACGGACGAACACGCAGTCTTTAGGGTCGAACTCAAAGTCCAACCACGAACCACGGTAAGGAATGATACGCGCGGAGTAAAGCAGCTTACCGGAGCTGTGCGTCTTGCCGCGGTCGTGGTCAAAGAACACGCCCGGGGAACGGTGCAGCTGGGAAACAATCACACGCTCGGTACCGTTAATTACGAAGGTACCGTTTTCAGTCATCAGGGGGATTTCACCCATGTAGACTTCTTGCTCTTTGATGTCCTTGATCGCTTTGTTCGACGATTCTTTGTCGAAAATGATCAAACGAACCTTCACCCGCAAAGGTACGGCGTAAGTTACACCGCGCAACACGCATTCTTTGACATCAAATGCCGGTTCGCCCAAGCGATAACCGACATACTCCAGCGCAGCATTGCCGGAGTAGCTGATGATCGGGAAAACGGATTTGAAGGCCGCATGCAGGCCCACGTCGCGGAACTGATCTTTAGTCGCTCCCGCCTGCAAGAATTCACGATACGAATCCAGCTGGATTGCCAAGAGATACGGCACATCCATGACGTCCGGCAACTTGCTAAAGTCCTTGCGGATACGTTTTTTCTCAGTATATGAGTAAGCCATCAGCGTTCCCCAGCTTGGTCACCTGCTTGTTTGGCCCCTCCCGACGGGAGCAGCCAGAAAATCGTGCAAACCCCTTGGTTTGCTCCACCGCACAGGGTGGTTACAGCTCGTTTATGGCGCCAACCCAGTCGGCTGCCAAGAACGGAAAAAGGCCGGTGGCAAGAGCCACCAGCCATCAGCCTCAGCTTAACGCTTGGGCTGGAGACGCAAGGTCGATGCTTACTTCAGCTCGACTTTAGCGCCTGCTTCTTCCAGAGCAGCTTTGGCTTTGTCAGCTGCGTCTTTAGCAACAGCTTCCAGAACCATTGCTGGAGCGCCGTCAACTACTGCCTTGGCTTCTTTCAAGCCCAGACCTGTCAGTTCACGAACAGCCTTGATCACGTTAACTTTCTTCTCGCCAGCTTCCAGCAGCATGACGTTGAATTCAGTTTGCTCTTCAACGACAGCAGCGGCAACAGCAGGACCAGCAGAAGCAGCAGCAGCAGAAACGCCGAACTTCTCTTCCATTGCTTTGATCAGCTCAACGATTTCCAGAACGGATTTCTCGCCGATTGCTTCGATGATTTGCTCGTTAGTCAGAGACATGACTATAAATTCCTGTATTGGGGTGACAGCCTAAGCGGCCATCGAAATAAACAATAAACGCTGAAAGGAGTCGCTCAGCCTTAAGCTGCAGCTGCTTCTTTCTGGTCGCGAAGGGCCGCCAGAGTACGAGCCAATTTGCTGGTAGCGCCTTGAATCACGCTCATCAGCTGAGAAATTGCTTCGTCACGGGTCGGCAGACTTGCCAGTACGTCGATCTGATTAGCTGCGAGGAACTTGCCCTCGAACGCAGCTGCCTTGATCTCGAACTTATCCTGACCTTTAGCGAACTCTTTGAACAAACGGGCAGCAGCACCTGGATGTTCGTTGGAGAATGCGATCAAGGTCGGGCCAGTGAACACGTCGTTGAGAACACTGTATTCAGTGTCAGCAACTGCGCGCTTGAGCAGGGTGTTACGTACAACACGTACGTAAACGCCAGCTTCACGAGCCTCTTTACGGAGTCCGGTCATAGCGCCTACTGTCACACCGCGGGCATCAGCCACAACAGCAGACAGAGCAACTTTGGCAGCCTCGTTGACTTCAGCGACGATGGCCTTCTTGTCTTCGAGTTTAATTGCCACGGGTTTAACTCCTGCTTGTTACCGTTTCATCTGACCTGAGTCGGATGTCGTTTTGGTGTCTGATTCGGTAAGGAACCGGGAGCACCATCTGCGTAGGCTTGAGGTTTAAGACTTACGTCGCCTACGGTCTTGGATAGCCCCCGCCAGGCAGGGACCCCAATCTTTCATTGACGCAGCATGCTGTGCCAATTTGTCTTACGCGTTCAAAGAGCCTTGGTCGATGACCAAGCCAGGACCCATAGTGGTGCTCAGGGTGACGCGCTTAACGTAAATACCTTTCGACGAAGCTGGCTTGATACGCTTCAAATCAGCGATCAGCGCTTCAACGTTTTCTTTCAGTTGTTCAGCGTCGAAACCGACCTTACCAACGGAAGTGTGAATGATACCGTTTTTGTCTGTGCGATAACGAACCTGACCAGCTTTTGCGTTCTTAACTGCGTTAGCTACGTCTGGAGTTACTGTACCAACTTTAGGGTTAGGCATCAGACCACGTGGACCGAGGATCTGACCCAACTGACCAACAACGCGCATAGCATCTGGAGATGCAATAACTACGTCGTAGTTCAGGTCGCCGGCTTTCATTTCAGCAGCCAGGTCGTCCATACCAACGCGATCAGCACCAGCAGCCAGAGCAGCTTCAGCAGCCGGGCCTTGGGTGAAAACTGCAACGCGTACAGTCTTACCAGTACCGTGTGGCAGCACAGTAGCGCTACGAACGACCTGGTCAGATTTACGTGGGTCAACGCCCAAGTTAACAGCGATGTCAAAAGACTCGTTGAATTTAACAGTCGACAGCTCAGCCAGCAGAGCAGCAGCGTCTACAAAGTTGTAAGACTTGCCAGCTTCAATTTTACCGGCGATTGCCTTTTGACGCTTAGTCAGCTTAGCCATTACACACCCTCCACGTTAAGGCCCATGCTACGAGCAGAACCGGCGATGGTACGCACGGCCGCTTCCATATCAGCTGCAGTCAGATCCGCGTTTTTGGTTTTCGCGATTTCTTCCAGCTGAGCACGGGTAACAGTGCCAACCTTAACGGTGTTTGGACGAGCGGAACCGCTAGTCAGACCAGCAGCCTTCTTCAGCAGAACCGAAGCAGGGGTCGACTTAGTTTCGAACGTGAAGCTACGATCACTGTAAACAGTGATGATCACTGGAGTCGGCAGGCCTGGCTCAATACCCTGAGTACGGGCGTTGAAAGCTTTGCAGAACTCCATGATGTTCACACCATGCTGACCCAGAGCTGGACCAACAGGTGGGCTTGGATTGGCCTGAGCGGCCTTCACTTGCAGCTTGATGTAAGCGGTAATCTTCTTGGCCATGAGGCACTCCAATTACGGGTTCAGACGCCTAAATCAAAAGGCTCCCCGGTTACTTGCGTGTTTATCCCAGTGACGACAAAACCCCACGACCGAAACCGTGGGGTTGGGATGCGTGTCCAGCTAGACCTTTTCGACCTGGCTAAACTCTAGCTCCACCGGAGTGGAACGTCCGAAAATGAGCACAGCCACTTGGATGCGACTCTTTTCATAGTTAACTTCTTCGACCGTGCCATTGAAGTCGGCAAACGGACCGTCGGTAACACGAACAACTTCACCTGGCTCGAACAAGGTCTTCGGCTTAGGCTTATCGCTACCGTCAGCAACGCGACGCAGAATCGCTTCTGCCTCTTTATCGGTAATCGGTGCAGGCTTATCAGCTGTGCCGCCGATAAACCCCATTACACGAGGAGTATCCTTGACCAAGTGCCAAGTGCCTTCGCTCATGTCCATCTGGACAAGCACATAACCAGGGAAGAACTTACGCTCACTTTTGCGTTTCTGGCCATTACGCATTTCAACCACTTCTTCAGTGGGAACCAGAATTTCGCCGAAGCCATCTTCCATGCCTGCCAGCTTAATGCGCTCAATCAAAGAGCGCATAACATGCTTTTCGTAACCCGAATAAGCATGCACTACGTACCAACGCTTAGCCACGGGACACCCTTAGCCAACAATCAAGGAAACAAGCCAGCCGAGCAGAGAATCTAACCCCCACAACAGCAACGCCATAACAAGAACAACAGCAACAACGATCAACGTAGTCTGTGTAGTTTCTTGGCGAGTTGGCCATACGACTTTACGAATCTCAGTGCGAGCTTCCTTTACCAGGACAGCAAACGACTTGCCTTTTGCAGTCTGCAAGCCAACGTAGGCAGCAGCAGCAGCAATCACAAGAAGCGCAATGACGCGATACAGGATCGGCGAACCAGAATAATACTGATTCCCAACAACGCCAACAACCACAAGCGCAACCACTACTAGCCACTTGAGGAGATCGAAGCGAGAGCCTTGAACTTCAGCCTTGGGAGTCATCAAAGAGGATCCTGTGAAAAGAAAGCCAGACGCATTAAACGAATCTGGCAGGTCAGGAGGGAATCGAACCCCCAACCTACGGTTTTGGAGACCGTCGCTCTGCCAATTGAGCTACTGACCTAAAACATTATCGAGCCGCCGATTATGCAGACCCGAGAGAGACTTTTCAACCATCAATGCAATTACTTTTATCAACAAGCCAAATCAGCTAGATGACACGTCAGCAGCAGAATGCAGGCCACCAACTGAAGTAACCACCAACCAGAGCAGCGACACCAAACAAAAGCATCACCAGCAAACACTCCAGACAGACTATTAAGCCTGTTAAAACAAAGGCAGATATTCACATATCTGCCTTGTTATATGGAGCTCTTGAGCGGATTTGAACCGCTGACCTCACCCTTACCAAGGGTGTGCTCTACCAACTGAGCTACAAGAGCAAAACACCACTGAAACCAACATAATGGAGCGGGTGGCGGGAATCGAACCCGCATCATCAGCTTGGAAGGCTGAGGTTCTACCACTAAACTACACCCGCAAATCTTGCTGATTTGCGCAAATATGGTGGAGGGGGAAGGATTCGAACCTTCGAAGTCGTAGACGTCAGATTTACAGTCTGATCCCTTTGGCCGCTCGGGAACCCCTCCTGAGCTGAGCGGGATTCTACATCATCCCAACTCTTTGTCAACCGCTTTTCTCAATTAAATCATTAAGTTAGCTTGTTAACTTTCTCCACAACTCAACCCGTTGCCGGTGTTCACTGTGGAGCGGGCGCCATTCTATGCAAACTATCGAGTGCCCGCAACCCCCCGGCACTGCTTTTTTTCGTATTTTAACTCATTGAATTCATTGAGAAGGTTTTGTAAAACTCTTTCAACTGCCTGCGCCTCATAAGATGAGGGTACGCCTATGACAAAATTCCCGGGGCCAGCATTATCTACAGCCTCCAACTCACCATTTAGGCCTGCAGCAGCCAAACTCCCTTTAACTTTATTTTGTTCGTCGATACTCATGAGCCCGCTCAAGTAAAAGCATGCAACTCGTGCGCCACTCTCATTACGCGTGGTTTCACCTGCTTTCCGCCCCCCTTGCGCTTCGCTCAGCAGCTGTATCTCCTGTTTACTGCCTTTATAAAGCGATAGAGACAAAACTTCTTTAGCTTTTAACGGCGCTTCTTGCTGGAGCCATACAAAGTAAAAAATATTCAATACAACCAGTAGCAAGAACAACCAGCGCATAAATACCTCTCTAAACGGGGCAAGCTGCAGCCAATCCTATGAATACAAGATCCTTCACAAGACGACCGTCAGGCACAGCACAAGCTACTAGGTCAGCATCTCCTCCAGTGAGAAACACCTCGTAATCTTCCCCCCAATAATCACCGGCCAACTCCAGCTGACTCAGTACAAAACCTCGCAACATCATCAAACATCCGCGCTCAACAGCCTCAACGGTTGTACGACCAGGAGTATTACGCTGTAGCGCCTGCTCAGCAGAAAGGGTGTCATACCTGATACGCCGAGTATGTGTACGCAATTGATTGCGCATTAGCGGCAAACCAGGGCATATAAATCCACCTAGATGCTGACCATCCCGAGCTACAAAATCAGCCGTGACTGCCGTCCCCAAATCAAGTACAAGGCACGCTCGCCGAGAAAGCTCATATGCACCGACTAAAGCTAGCCAGCGATCAAGCCCAAGCCGCTCAAAATGCTCATAGCCATTTGTTACACCAGCCATAACCTTGGCTGGTGAAGCACATTTGACCGCTACCGAGAACCGAGACGATACAACGGTAATCAAACTCGCAGTTTCTTCATCGCTGCGCACGCTAACCAAGCGGCAACTTGTGATATGCAGAAGCGGACTAGCCAGAAGAGCAGCTACCAGTTCCTGACCCGAGTCTACAACCCCGCCGCCGACTACTTTCAGGCCATCAAGTACTCGCCACTTGATAAAACTATTACCGCAGTCCATCTCAAGAATCATGGCGCAACCTCAAACTCAGCTCGCCACCATTGAAGATTTTTTCTTGACCGGCCACGTTGAGACGCAATCCACCCTGCCTATCAACGCCTATTACTATCCCGTCAACAGTATGTGTACCCGCGATCAACGTAACCTCACGACCTTGCCATAAATGATTCGACTCCCACTCGGCCTGAATAGCAGCGAACCCCTCAGCCTCGTGCCGAATAAGATAGCTCTGCAGCTTCCGCCCTAACTCGATGATAAGTTCATTACGACTTACAGTGCGGCCTGTTTCCAAGCGTACTGATGTCCATGCCTGGTCGACATTACTAGCGGCTATCATATTAACGTTAATTCCGATGCCGATAACGACGTGACAGACGTCAGCAGGATCACCCACTAACTCCAGTAAAATGCCGGCAACTTTACTGTTTGCTACCAATACATCATTGGGCCATTTCAACCCCGCATCATTAATACCAAATTCATGAAGTGAACTCATAACCGCTAAACCGACAATTAAGCTGAGCCCTTCAAGCTGACGCATGCCCCCGTCAACTCTAAGAACTAGGCTGTAGTAGATATTCTCTGCAAATGGACTAATCCAATGTCGCCCTCTGCGCCCACGCCCTGCACTTTGCTGTTCCGCAAGAATCAAAAAAGGCGCTAGCATTTCCTCACTGGCAACTACGCGCAGTGCTTCAGCATTCGTTGAATCTAAGGATTCATAAATGAATGCAGGATAGGGACTATCGACAAGCAGCTCTTGCTCTAGAAGCTCAAGTGGTGATGCCAATTGATAGCCACGCCCACGAACTTTGTAGATAGAGAGCTTGAGATCGGACTCCAAGCGTTGCAGTTGCTTCCAGACAGCACTACGGCTAATACCGAGCGCAGCACCCAGTGCTTGCCCAGAATGAAAGCGACCATCTTTAAGGAGTTTCAACAACGTCAGCATGCAAGTTCCGCCTCACAATCAGGCACGCATAATAACGACGAGATAAGCCATTGCATAGAAACCTGCGTACCCGGTGCTCGCCCAACTGACAAAATAGCATCGCTGAGCGAAGAAGTTTTTTCGAGCACACAAACAAAACCCCTGTTTGCGTGAGCAAACAGGGGTTCTGGAATTTAATCTTGACGATGACCTACTCTCACATGGGGAAACCCCACACTACCATCGGCGATGCATCGTTTCACTACTGAGTTCGGGATGGGATCAGGTGGTTCCAATGCTCTATGGTCGTCAAGAAATTCGGTAGCCAGCGCGTTGACCTAGTGGTTAACGTTCCAGCGAATGGGTATGTAATAGAGTCGGTGTTTTGTGAGTCGCAAACTTTCGGTTTGTATCGTCTTCACACACCGCAATCTGGTCTATTCGACTCAAATTGCTTGGGTGTTATATGGTCAAGCCTCACGGGCAATTAGTATTGGTTAGCTCAACGCCTCACAGCGCTTACACACCCAACCTATCAACGTCGTAGTCTTCGACGGCCCTTTAGGGAACTCAAGGTTCCAGTGAGATCTCATCTTGAGGCAAGTTTCCCGCTTAGATGCTTTCAGCGGTTATCTTTCCCGAACATAGCTACCCGGCAATGCCACTGGCGTGACAACCGGAACACCAGAGGTTCGTCCACTCCGGTCCTCTCGTACTAGGAGCAGCCCCTCTCAAATCTCAAACGTCCACGGCAGATAGGGACCGAACTGTCTCACGACGTTCTAAACCCAGCTCGCGTACCACTTTAAATGGCGAACAGCCATACCCTTGGGACCGGCTTCAGCCCCAGGATGTGATGAGCCGACATCGAGGTGCCAAACACCGCCGTCGATATGAACTCTTGGGCGGTATCAGCCTGTTATCCCCGGAGTACCTTTTATCCGTTGAGCGATGGCCCTTCCATACAGAACCACCGGATCACTAAGACCTACTTTCGTACCTGCTCGACGTGTCTGTCTCGCAGTCAAGCGCGCTTTTGCCTTTATACTCTACGACCGATTTCCGACCGGTCTGAGCGCACCTTCGTACTCCTCCGTTACTCTTTAGGAGGAGACCGCCCCAGTCAAACTACCCACCATACACTGTCCTCGATCCGGATAACGGACCTGAGTTAGAACCTCAAAGTTGCCAGGGTGGTATTTCAAGGTTGGCTCCACGCAGACTGGCGTCCACGCTTCAAAGCCTCCCACCTATCCTACACAAGCAAATTCAAAGTCCAGTGCAAAGCTATAGTAAAGGTTCACGGGGTCTTTCCGTCTAGCCGCGGATACACTGCATCTTCACAGCGATTTCAATTTCACTGAGTCTCGGGTGGAGACAGCGCCGCCATCGTTACGCCATTCGTGCAGGTCGGAACTTACCCGACAAGGAATTTCGCTACCTTAGGACCGTTATAGTTACGGCCGCCGTTTACCGGGGCTTCGATCAAGAGCTTCGCGTTAGCTAACCCCATCAATTAACCTTCCGGCACCGGGCAGGCGTCACACCCTATACGTCCACTTTCGTGTTTGCAGAGTGCTGTGTTTTTAATAAACAGTCGCAGCGGCCTGGTATCTTCGACCGGCGTGGGCTTACGCAGTAAATGCTTCACCCTCACCGGCGCACCTTCTCCCGAAGTTACGGTGCCATTTTGCCTAGTTCCTTCACCCGAGTTCTCTCAAGCGCCTTGGTATTCTCTACCCAACCACCTGTGTCGGTTTGGGGTACGGTTCCTGGTTACCTGAAGCTTAGAAGCTTTTCTTGGAAGCATGGCATCAACCACTTCGTTGTCTAAAAGACAACTCGTCATCAGCTCTCGGCCTTAAAATCCCGGATTTACCTAAGATTTCAGCCTACCACCTTAAACTTGGACAACCAACGCCAAGCTGGCCTAGCCTTCTCCGTCCCTCCATCGCAATAACCAGAAGTACAGGAATATTAACCTGTTTTCCATCGACTACGCTTTTCAGCCTCGCCTTAGGGACCGACTAACCCTGCGTCGATTAACGTTGCGCAGGAAACCTTGGTCTTTCGGCGTGGGTGTTTTTCACACCCATTGTCGTTACTCATGTCAGCATTCGCACTTCTGATACCTCCAGCAAGCTTCTCAACTCACCTTCACAGGCTTACAGAACGCTCCTCTACCGCATCATCATAAGATGATACCCGTAGCTTCGGTGTATGGTTTGAGCCCCGTTAAATCTTCCGCGCAGGCCGACTCGACTAGTGAGCTATTACGCTTTCTTTAAAGGGTGGCTGCTTCTAAGCCAACCTCCTAGCTGTCTAAGCCTTCCCACATCGTTTCCCACTTAACCATAACTTTGGGACCTTAGCTGACGGTCTGGGTTGTTTCCCTTTTCACGACGGACGTTAGCACCCGCCGTGTGTCTCCCATGCTCGGCACTTGTAGGTATTCGGAGTTTGCATCGGTTTGGTAAGTCGGGATGACCCCCTAGCCGAAACAGTGCTCTACCCCCTACAGTGATACATGAGGCGCTACCTAAATAGCTTTCGAGGAGAACCAGCTATCTCCGAGCTTGATTAGCCTTTCACTCCGATCCACAGGTCATCCGCTAACTTTTCAACGGTAGTCGGTTCGGTCCTCCAGTTAGTGTTACCCAACCTTCAACCTGCCCATGGATAGATCGCCCGGTTTCGGGTCTATTCCCAGCGACTAGACGCCCTATTAAGACTCGCTTTCGCTACGCCTCCCCTATTCGGTTAAGCTTGCCACTGAAAATAAGTCGCTGACCCATTATACAAAAGGTACGCAGTCACCCAACAAAGTGGGCTCCCACTGCTTGTACGCATACGGTTTCAGGATCTATTTCACTCCCCTCTCCGGGGTTCTTTTCGCCTTTCCCTCACGGTACTAGTTCACTATCGGTCAGTCAGTAGTATTTAGCCTTGGAGGATGGTCCCCCCATATTCAGACAAAGTTTCTCGTGCTCCGTCCTACTCGATTTCACTGCAAAGATGTTTTCGCGTACAGGGCTATCACCCACTATGGCCGCACTTTCCAGAGCGTTCCGCTAACATCAATACAGCTTAAGGGCTGGTCCCCGTTCGCTCGCCACTACTAAGGGAATCTCGGTTGATTTCTTTTCCTCAGGGTACTTAGATGTTTCAGTTCCCCTGGTTCGCTTCTTAAGCCTATGTATTCAGCTTAAGATACCTAACTTAGGTTAGGTGGGTTCCCCCATTCAGACATCTCCGGATCAAAGTCTGTTTGCCGACTCCCCGAAGCTTTTCGCAGGCTACCACGTCTTTCATCGCCTCTGACTGCCAAGGCATCCACCGTATGCGCTTCTTCACTTGACCATATAACCCCAAGCAATCTGGTTATACTATGAAGACAACATTCGCCGAAAATTTGCTATTTGATTCACAAATTTTACCTTAGCCTGAATAAACACCAGTGAAAGTGCTATTCAGTCTATCTTTCTATCACATACCCAAATTTTTAAAGAACGATCTAATCAAAAGATCAGAAATCAACATTCACCATCATTTGATGGAATGCTCATTTCTAAGCTTTACGATACAGAAGCAGTTTATGGTGGAGCCAAACGGGATCGAACCGTTGACCTCCTGCGTGCAAGGCAGGCGCTCTCCCAGCTGAGCTATGGCCCCATATTTCTACAGGTACTATCCACACAAAATTGGTGGGTCTGGGCAGATTCGAACTGCCGACCTCACCCTTATCAGGGGTGCGCTCTAACCAACTGAGCTACAGACCCAATTTCGAGCTTGCAACTGTTAGCGTGAGCTATCAGCTTGTAGCTTAAAGCTGCTTCTATCGTCTTCTTCAATGAATCAAGCAATTCGTGTGGGAACTTATGGAGCAGCTGATGTCGTCGATTAAGGAGGTGATCCAGCCGCAGGTTCCCCTACGGCTACCTTGTTACGACTTCACCCCAGTCATGAATCACACCGTGGTAACCGTCCTCCCGAAGGTTAGACTAGCTACTTCTGGTGCAACCCACTCCCATGGTGTGACGGGCGGTGTGTACAAGGCCCGGGAACGTATTCACCGTGACATTCTGATTCACGATTACTAGCGATTCCGACTTCACGCAGTCGAGTTGCAGACTGCGATCCGGACTACGATCGGTTTTATGGGATTAGCTCCACCTCGCGGCTTGGCAACCCTTTGTACCGACCATTGTAGCACGTGTGTAGCCCAGGCCGTAAGGGCCATGATGACTTGACGTCATCCCCACCTTCCTCCGGTTTGTCACCGGCAGTCTCCTTAGAGTGCCCACCATTACGTGCTGGTAACTAAGGACAAGGGTTGCGCTCGTTACGGGACTTAACCCAACATCTCACGACACGAGCTGACGACAGCCATGCAGCACCTGTCTCAATGTTCCCGAAGGCACCAATCTATCTCTAGAAAGTTCATTGGATGTCAAGGCCTGGTAAGGTTCTTCGCGTTGCTTCGAATTAAACCACATGCTCCACCGCTTGTGCGGGCCCCCGTCAATTCATTTGAGTTTTAACCTTGCGGCCGTACTCCCCAGGCGGTCAACTTAATGCGTTAGCTGCGCCACTAAGAGTTCAAGACTCCCAACGGCTAGTTGACATCGTTTACGGCGTGGACTACCAGGGTATCTAATCCTGTTTGCTCCCCACGCTTTCGCACCTCAGTGTCAGTATCAGTCCAGGTAGTCGCCTTCGCCACTGGTGTTCCTTCCTATATCTACGCATTTCACCGCTACACAGGAAATTCCACTACCCTCTACCATACTCTAGCTTGCCAGTTTTGGATGCAGTTCCCAGGTTGAGCCCGGGGATTTCACATTCAACTTAACAAACCACCTACGCGCGCTTTACGCCCAGTAATTCCGATTAACGCTTGCACCCTCTGTATTACCGCGGCTGCTGGCACAGAGTTAGCCGGTGCTTATTCTGTCGGTAACGTCAAAGTACTAACGTATTAGGTTAATACCCTTCCTCCCAACTTAAAGTGCTTTACAATCCGAAGACCTTCTTCACACACGCGGCATGGCTGGATCAGGCTTTCGCCCATTGTCCAATATTCCCCACTGCTGCCTCCCGTAGGAGTCTGGACCGTGTCTCAGTTCCAGTGTGACTGATCATCCTCTCAGACCAGTTACGGATCGTAGCCTTGGTGAGCCATTACCTCACCAACTAGCTAATCCGACCTAGGCTCATCTGATAGCGCAAGGCCCGAAGGTCCCCTGCTTTCTCCCGTAGGACGTATGCGGTATTAGCGTCCGTTTCCGAACGTTATCCCCCACTATCAGGCAGATTCCTAGGTATTACTCACCCGTCCGCCGCTCTCAAGAGAAGCAAGCTTCTCTCTACCGCTCGACTTGCATGTGTTAGGCCTGCCGCCAGCGTTCAATCTGAGCCATGATCAAACTCTTCAGTTCAAACATCTTTGGGTTTTTAAGAAACCCTAAACTTGGCTCAGCAATCGTTGGTTACATCTTTGATTTCTCGCGGAGTAACTTGTGATGCTGATAATCTTTTTGACTATCAGTCTGACTCCACAAGCACCCACACGAATTGCTTGATTCAGTTGTTAAAGAGCGGTTGGTTAAGCTTTCGCTCAACCGAGGCGCGCATTCTACAGCAGCCTCTGTTACTGTCAAGCGGTTATTTAAGAAGTTTTCAAAGTTTCATTTGGAAATCTTTAACAACTTCAACCACTTGCGCTTTCGATCTCTCGTTAGCGGGAGGCGAATTCTACAGCGTTACACGCTGCTGTCAACACCTCATTTCCTGCTTCGATGATTTGAAGCTAGCACCGTCAAAACACATCCAACTCATTGATATTCAAGGAGTTTTCCGTTTCGGACTGCGCCGGAAGTGGTGCGAATTATAGGCCGCTAGAAATTAGAGTCAAGTCTTAATTCATAGCATCTATAAATAAGAAGAATCCGCACCAAACTGCGCACTATATTGCACATAGCGCATCTCTTAAGCATGATGCCTGACCTCATAACACTTATCGCCTAGGCAAACTTCGCAATGACAAAGTCCCCCCATAGCCTCGCAAAGACGCTATTACCTGTAGGCTTACTTCTTATAGCCATGGCCTCAATTCAATCAGGGGCTTCCCTCGCAAAAAGCATGTTCCCTGTGGTGGGCGCTCAAGGCACAACAACCATGCGCCTGATATTTGCCAGCATCATCATGCTACTGATACTGCGCCCCTGGAGAGCCAAGCTTACGGCGAAATCCCTTAAGACCGTCATTGTCTACGGAATAGCGCTAGGAGGCATGAACCTCCTCTTCTATATGTCACTGCGTAGCGTACCGCTGGGGATTGCTGTCGCGCTTGAATTCACAGGTCCGTTAGCCGTTGCTATTTACTCTTCACGCAAAGCTATCGACTTTGTCTGGATCGGTTTGGCAATTACAGGCCTTTTACTTCTCATCCCACTAGGCGAGAGTGCCCAAGGCATCGACCTTGTCGGCGCATGCTACGCATTGGGTGCAGGCGTGTGCTGGGCGCTTTATATCCTCTTTGGACAAAAAGCCGGCGCAGACAATGGCGTTCAGACAGCGGCTCTTGGCGTAATAATTGCCGCACTATTTATAGCCCCTGTTGGTATTGTCCATGCTGGCAGTGCATTGTTGAACCCAGCTTTGATTCCTATTGCTATTGGTGTCGCGATCTTGTCAACCGCTCTCCCCTACACGCTAGAGATGATTGCTCTAACACGCATGCCCACCCGAACATTTGGAACCCTTATGAGCATTGAGCCTGCGTTTGGAGCACTTTCAGGGTTGCTATTCCTACATGAAGTTCTATCCGTCACACAGTGGATAGCTATTCTCTGCATCATTATGGCTTCTGTGGGCGCGACTCTCACAATGCGGGGTCATTCAAGCCCTGTTACCACAGACAAGTAGACCTCCTTTTGACACAGTTCTGGTAATTGACTCTCAATTAGGAGATGTTTACGCCCTGAAAACGACACGGGCTGATTTCGGACATAGAAGCTCATCACAGCCATCAAATGATCAATCAATACCCGCACCGCGCAAATCTGACGTAAATGCTCAAGGACAGGAATGAAACGATTTTTGGTAGTTTTAGCTGTGCTCATGATAACTGGATGCGCTGCGACCTCCGAAACCGCCGTCAAACGAGGTAAACGTGGCTTACATATCAACTGCTCAGGCTTATCATCGTCTTGGGAAAAGTGCTACGCCGAGGCCGTTAAGTCTTGCGGGAAAAAAGGGTACCGCGTTGTCGCTAAATCGGGAGATGGCACCGAAGAGCCTGGAGACTATCCTTTTGGTTTAAACCCTGCCGGCTACACCAGCCGCAGCATGATCGTTATCTGCAAGTAACACCCAAACCTCTGTCACGTAGCCGTTTTAGCCGATTACGTGACAGATTGTCGTCGAGCAATTTAAGAAATCGCCTCAGTTCGAGTCTCCAACCATTCCAATGCAGCCCCTTTGAGCAACGGGCTCAAACGATCACGTACCTGTGCGTGATAAGCATCAAGCCACTCCAATTCTTCATGCGTTAGCAGCGAAGGCTCTAGGCAACGCGTATCAATCGGACAAAGCGTCAGGGTTTCAAATTTCAGAAACGCTCCAAACTCCGAAACTCCGGCCTCACGATTCAACACGAGGTTTTCGATTCGCACTCCCCAGCGACCTGGACGATAGGTCCCCGGCTCAATTGAAGTAATCATCCCAGGCAGCATCGCTGTTTGAGGAGCCGCCTTGGCTTGATAAGCAATAACCTGCGGCCCTTCATGCACATTTAAGAAATAGCCTACGCCATGCCCTGTGCCATGACCGTAATCAACGTTATCGGCCCAAATAGGCGCTCGCGCGATTGAGTCCAATAAAGGCGACAAAATCCCCTTAGGAAACTGAGCCTTGGACAACGCAATCACACCTTTGAGTACCCGCGTACAGTCGTGCTTTTGTTCTCGACTAGGGGTGCCAACAGGAATCATGCGCGTAATATCAGTCGTACCGCCCAAGTACTGGCCGCCAGAATCAATAAGCAGCAAACCGTCACCCTCAATCACGGCATGTTCTTGCTCGGTCGCATGATAATGGGGCATTGCGCCATTGGCGTTGAAGGCAGCGATGGTATTAAAGCTTAGCGATACAAAGCCCGGACGCCTTGCTCGCGCAGCACTCAACCGCTCATCAATAGTCAGCTCCGTGATGCGTTCATGCCCCAGAGCTTTTTCAAACCAGGCAAAAAACTCGCACAGCGCAGCACCATCCTGCTCCATGGCTTGGCGGATATGAAACGCATCATCAAGGCTCTTTTGAGATTTCGCGATCGTAGTCGGATTCAACCCCTCAACGAACGCGACCTCACTGTTGACGTTGCTGAGCAAACCACACGTGACTCGTGCCGGATCAATCAAAAGACGAGTTGTCACTGGCAATGCTGCCAGCGCCGCGTTGATCTCGGCGTAATCACGTAACGTGACGCCATCACGCTGGAGACGACCTTGCAATTCAACATCCACTTTATTCAAGTCAAGAAACAAGGTCGCCCGTTCAGACTCAATCAATGCGAACGAAACAAAGACCGGATTAAAAGAGACATCAGAGCCACGCAAGTTGAATAGCCAAGCAATGTCATCCAGCGTTGCGATGAAATGTGCATCGGCGTTACGTGCATGAAGTGTTTCGCGTAACAGGTTTAGCTTGTCTACACGACTTACCGTCGCCTGAGGCGGCAAATGCTCGTAAATCGACTGATTCGGGAGTTCGGGACGATCAGTCCATACCAAGTTCAATACATCTATATCGGTGCGCAACTTTGCGCCCCGATCGTTGAGCTGGCCCTCCAGAGTTCGCGCTGAGGCCAGGGCAAAGACCGCGCCATCAACAGAAACTGTCGCACCTGCAGGAGCTTGTTCAGCTAACCACTCCAAAGGACCTGGTTGGCCGGGTTGCAATTTGACCAATTCGATTGTGCTATCGGCAAGCTCTTTACTTGCTTGCTCCCAGTAACGGCTGTCAGCCCATAATCCGGCAAAGGTCGGGGTCACGATCAGCGTGCCCACCGAACCCTGAAAGCCCGATAGCCATTGGCGCCCCTGCCAGTAGACAGGTAAGTACTCGGAGAGGTGTGGATCGGCGGACGGAACCAACAGCGCATAGATGCCATTCTGTTCCATCACGGCGCGAGTAAGCGCCAAACGCTGCACCACAGATTCCTGATTCAACGACTGAATACTCATCCTCTCTCCTGCTGGCCTCGATTAGTGTTCTTCTCGACGGATAATGGAGCAGTCATCAAGACTGGGCAACCGCCCAAAAAGGCGCAGGGGCTTCCACTGCCGCCTTGATAGCATCTGCCGCATTATCAATATCTTGCTCACGTGTAAAACGCCCAAGGCTCAAACGGATAGTTTTAGCGGCCCTCTCGGCGTCATGGCCGATGCCAAGCAGTACATGTGACGGCGCCTTGCTAGCCGAGTTACACGCGGAGGTTGCTGAATACGCCAGCACAGCACTTAGTGCCGAACTATTAAAATGCCCCTGGCTGAATGTCAGGCTCAACGTATGAGGGATTCGTTTGGTTGGAGATCCATTGCACTGGAGTCCGCTTATCCCTACCAACTGCTTGAGCAAACGCTGACCCAACCTCTGGATATGTGCCAACTCCGAGCCAAACGACTCGTGAGCAAGCGCAAAAGCCGCTCCCATACCAGCGATCTGATGCGTGGCCAAGGTACCAGAACGCAACCCGGACTCATGACCTCCGCCGTGAATCTGCGCCTGTAAACGATCATGCGCCCGCGGCCCAACATACAAAGCGCCAATACCTTTAGGTCCGTAAATTTTGTGCCCCGAAAAGGACATTAAATCTACCGCCCACGCTTCAAGATCGATTGCGACCTTGCCTGCGCCTTGTGCTGCATCAACATGAAACAAAGCGCCATGTTCGCGTACAAGCCGCCCAATTTCGGGAATATCGTTCACCGTTCCCAACTCATTGTTGACCAGCATCAGCGATACCAGCTGCGTGTCATTACGCAGAGCCGCACTAACTTTCTCAGCACTCACCAACCCATCGTGGTCTGGAGCCAAGTACGTCACATCGAAACCTGACTCTTCTAAAAATAACGCCGTATCCAATACCGCTTTATGCTCAATTTGACTGGTAATAATGTGCCCGCGCGATTCCCGATTGGTTTGGGCAACGCCCTTCAACGCCAAGTTATTTGACTCGGTAGCACCTGAAGTCCAAATAATCTGCTCGGGCTTGGCATTGACCAACTGCGCAACCTGCTCACGAGCGAGCTCTACGGAAAGCCGGGCTTGCTGCCCGAAAAAGTGCGAACCCGACGCCGGATTACCAAAATTACCTTCAAAGCCTAAACAATCGACCATCACCTGAATGACACGATCGTCCACAGGCGTGGTGGCGGCGTAATCGAAATAAAGAGGTCGTTTGTTCATTGTGCACATCCACAGAGCGCGTTCCGGAATCAAGCAATGCCTGATAGCAGAAAAGTTAAACCACGTTACAAGCGCGGCGATTAGAAATACTCGATTGAACAAGCCAATAAAAGAGGCAGGGCTGAGAAAGGATGTAGGACCATTCCCAAATCCAGAAAACCGTCTGCCCATGGCCTTATGAAGCGCCAAAAGCAGAGTCTTGTACAGGTCTTATATGCCATAAGGATATATAAATATGGAATTACGTTAGTTTACGGAATAACAAAATGCTTTTATAACGTCATCTTCGGCTTTCCTTTTGTGGGCAGAGCCCCCGATAAAAGGAGCTGTCCATTGCAGCTATTAACGTTACCGTCCACTCCTGCACTCGCGACTTCTATAAGGGCAACAGCCCAAGTATTTGAAGACCCAGTGTCCAGGGCATTATTAGCGCACCTACGGCAAATAGCGCCCAGTGACGCCAGCGTATTAATCATTGGCGAAACAGGCACAGGCAAAGAGCTGGTGGCTCGGCACGTTCACCAACTCAGCCATCGCCATAAACAACCCTTTGTCGCTGTCAACTGCGGAGCGTTTGCCGAATCACTGGTTGAAGCAGAATTGTTTGGTCATGAGAAAGGCGCATTTACGGGCGCATTGGCGGCTAAAGCAGGCTGGTTTGAAGAAGCCGATGGCGGCACGCTGTTTCTAGATGAAATCGGCGATTTACCGCTAGCCATTCAAGTGAAATTACTGCGCGTTTTGCAAGAACAGGAAGTCGTAAGGCTCGGCTCGCGCAAAAGCACACCGATTAATGTTCGAGTGCTGGCAGCCACCAATGTGAACCTCGAGCAAGCCATTGAGGCGGGACACTTCCGAGAAGATCTCTATTACCGACTCAATGTGGTCAGCCTAGAACTGCATCCATTACGCGAACGTCCAGGAGATATCTTGCCGCTGGCCAGACACTTCTTGCACACCTACAGACAGCGCTTGCAGCACGGACCGACAACTTTAAGCCCATGCGCTGAAGAGGCTCTGACGCAACATCTTTGGCAAGGCAACATTCGTGAACTCGAAAACGTCATGCACCACAGTCTGTTGCTATGCCGCAACCAGACCATAACCGTGCAAGATCTGCGCTTGTCATCCTCGCGTGTGAGGCGCCATGAGGCCCCCACGCCTTCACATACACAATCGCAAGACGGCGCACTGGACCTGCTGCAACGGGCGTTTCGAAAACTCTTCGAAGAAGAACCCGGCGCTTTGCATGAAACAGTTGAAGACACCCTGCTGCGTGCGGCTTACGAGTTTTGCCATCACAACCAGGTACACACGGCCAAACTCTTGGGCTTAAGTCGCAACGTGACACGCACACGCCTTATAAAACTAGGCGCGCTTTCAGTGAATACGCGCCGATCTGACACAACAACGTCCTCGCCCTACTTGCAACAATCCCTCTGAGAAAAGCAGCAGCGGCCTTATGACGGCTGCTGCTGAGTCCGACTTAACAGCTAGCGCGCTGAGTAGAGGGGCTGTCACCCCTGCAACACTTTGTCGCAGCTACGCACCGTTATGGGTAAGATGGCGACCTTCACGAGCGCATCGCGCACACGTCCCGCCGAATTAAGTCGACCTCATGCCTTTTGATCTCAGCCTCAGCGTAGATTTGACCACCTTGGCCATTCTGGCCGCCGTTGCATTTATCGCAGGTTTTATTGATGCGATCGCCGGAGGCGGGGGTTTGCTCACTACCCCTGCTCTGCTGACAGCAGGCTTGCCGCCGCATTTGGTGTTAGGCACCAACAAGTTGAGTTCGACCTTCGGCTCGGCCACTGCCAGCTTTACTTTTTATCGCCGCAAGTTATTCCACCCCCGCGAGTGGAAGTTAGCTATTTTTGGCACCTTGGCAGGCGCCCTAATTGGCGCTATCGCCGCCCATTACATGCCCGCAGAATGGCTCAACAAGATGCTGCCGGTGATTGTCTTCGCTTGCGGTCTGTACTTGTTGTTCGGTGGTACACCCAAAACCCCTATCGACAACGACGCACCGATCAAAAAGAAATGGCAACTGCCCCAAGGTTTTAGCCTCGGCTTCTATGATGGCGTTGCTGGCCCGGGAACAGGTGCGTTCTGGACCGTCAGCAGCATGCTGCTGTACCCCATCGACTTGGTAAAGGCCAGCGGTGTGGCTCGCAGCATGAACTTCGTCAGTAACATCGCGGCACTGTCGATCTTTATCTTTTCAGGGCACGTGGACTGGATCATCGGTCTGACCATGGGTTTTGCCGTCATGGTCGGAGCCTTCTTTGGCGCCCGCAGCGCAATCAGCGGCGGGGCCAAATTCATTCGCCCGGTGTTTATCACCGTGGTCTTAGGACTGACCGTGCGCCTAGCTTGGCAACACTGGTTCGGCATGGCCTAAACGCCTCGCCACGTAAAGGTCGATGAGATATCGCGCAATCGAGCGCGACGCGGGTAGCGGCGGCAAGTGGTGAATGTTGAACCACTGCGCATCCTCAATCTCATCGGCCTGGGGGACGATCTGTCCCCCAGCATACTGCGCATGAAAACCCAACATCATCGAGTGCGGGAACGGCCAGCACTGGCTGCCCACATACTCAATGTTCTTGACCTCAACCTGCACCTCTTCGCGCACTTCGCGAATCAAACAGTCCTCAGCAGACTCTCCGGGTTCGGCAAAGCCAGCCAATGTGCTGTAAACACCCGTCACAAAACGTGGCGAACGGGCTAGCAGGATTTCATCACCGTGGGTAATCAACACAATCATGCTTGGTGAAATACGCGGATAGCTGCGCAAGTCGCAAGTGGCGCAGTACATGGCGCGCTCCCTTGGCACTTGCGTCATAGCCTGGCCGCAACTGCCACAAAACCGATGCTCACGGGCCCAAGTGCCGATTTGCGCGGCGTAACCCAGCACTTTGTAGAGCGTGTGATCGCCTTGCAACATGAACGAACGCAGCCCTTGCCAATGACAACCTTCAACGTCGGCAGCCGCCCCAAGCTCGAGCAGATACACCGGCTCCCCGTCCAAGTGGCCAATACCATGCTCAGCCATGACCGCAAGCGGCTGACGTTTGAGCCATTCACGTGGAAACAACGGGCCATTGTCATCGAGCAAAAAACCTTCGGGGCCGCGCACTACGGCTAGGCCGCCAGCAAGGTCAGTGTCCAGTACTGCCGTAATCCAACGCGAAATCATCACAACATCCCAAGTCAAGTTGAGGTGCGACGCGGCGAGCGCGTCAATCCTGAAATTCAGGCTTTTGTTTGCTCATATGCGCAGCCATCGCCAAACGCAAGTCGGTGGATTGCAACATGGCCGCGTTCCAAGTGGCAACATATTCAAGGCCATCATCGACACGGTGATCGCGCATATAACTGATCATCTGCTTGGTACCGCCCACCGCTATCGGCGATTTACTGGCGATGTCTTGAGCAATACTCATCACCCCCTGCAGCAAACGTTCATGGTCACTGTAGACGCGGTTGACCAAGCCAATGTTGCGCGCTTCCTCGGCGGCGACCATGCGCCCTGTAAAGGCTAGCTCGCGAAGCATTCCGTCACCAATAATGCGCGGTAAACGTTGTAAGGTGCCGACATCAGCCGCCATGCCCATGTCAATTTCTTTGATCGAAAACTGCGCGTCTTCAGCCGCATAACGCATATCGCAGGCGGCGATTAAATCAATAGCGCCGCCTAGGCAATACCCTTGAATAGCCGCCAAGACGGGCTTTCGACACTGGTCGACGGCGTTAAAAGAAGCCTGCATTTGTAAAATTTTGCGCCGAAGCAGACGAGCGTTGCGCCCGACATCCTTACCCAATTCGTTAGCTACCGAAGCCAGCAGCATCAGATCAATACCCGCAGAGAAGTGCTTACCTGCGCCACTGATCACCACTACACGGACGGCATCGGTTTCATCAACCCACTGGAAAATCTCGACGATTTCAGTCCAGAACGCCGCATTCATTGCATTAACCTTCTCAGGTCGATTAATGATCACGTGTGCAATATTGTCGTTTAACTCAACCTTAAAAGCCTGGTAGTCGGACATAACCTGAATCCTTTATTGGGCGCTGCCGCCGGTCAATGAGCGGCCGACTATAACAAGCACCGCCCGCAAAAAAAGACCGTGATTACGCCAAAAATCGGACAAAGTGACACCTGAAACAGCTACTAACGTTTCAGGACAAATCGTTCAAGTGCCTGCGCCACACCCTCTTCATCATTAGCGCTCGTCACGTAGTCGGCCTGACGGCGAATCTCTCCATCTGCTTGGCCCATGGCGACCGATATGCCTGCACGTTTGAACATGGCAGGGTCGTTGCCTCCATCACCGATCACCAAGGTGTTAGCCAGCGGCACCTCTAAAAGACCGGACAACGTCACCAAGGCATCGCCTTTGTTCGCCTGCAGGGCCGTCACATCCAGATAAAAAGCCTGCGAGCGACTGGCAATCGCCTGATCGCCCAATGCGCCTTGTAACTGATGCTCAAGTTCAATCAACAGAGAAGCATTGCCACTGGCAGCTACAATTTTTTCAACACGCTGGCTATACGCCTCGAAATCTGTCACGACCAGCGGATCAAACCCTAACGCCGCATGCTCTCGAGGCACCATGGGCCCAAGGGGATCGCGCAATATCCACTGATCGTCGGCAAATACCCACACTTCAACTTCAGGTTGCGCCAGCAGTATCTGCAACGTCATTTTCACTGCTTCATAGGGCAATGGATACGATTGCAAGTAGCTGCCATCGGCATGGACCAGCACCCCGCCGTTAAAGGCTGCGCTCGGTAGCTCTATACCCAGCTGTTTGATCTGATCGCGCATGGCTTTAGGCGGTCGGCCAGAGGCCAAGGTGAAATACACCCCCATCGCCTGCAATGCCTTAACCGCCGCCAACGTCCGTGAACTGATGCTGTGATCTGGCATCAACAAGGTGCCGTCCATATCGCACAGCACCAGTTGAATCGGCTCTTGGGTCATCTCGCTCATCCTATGTTGAGCCACACACGGCCATCCCGAGCCAACAGATCTTTGGCAGCCTGCGGCCCATCTTCGCCCGCTTTATAGAGATGAACATCGGTATTTTCTTGCCACGCATCCAGAAAAGGCTGTACTCCGCGCCAGCCATTCTCAATGTTATCGGCACGCTGAAACAACGTTTGATCGCCCGTCAGGCAGTCATAAATCAGTGTCTCGTAGCCTGTAGAGGGCTGGACTTCGAAGAAATCTTTGTAGGCAAAACCCAACTCAATATTGGCCATATTCAAACCCGGCCCTGGGCGTTTGGCTTGCAAGTCAAACCACATGCCTTCGTTGGGTTGGATGCGGATACGTAAATAGTTAGGCTTCAAGCGCTCAACTTCGGTGTCGCGGAACTGCGCGTACGGCGCAGGCTTAAAGCAAATTGCAATTTCAGTGTCACGTGCGCTCATGCGTTTGCCGGTGCGTAGGTAAAACGGCACACCCACCCAGCGCCAGTTATCGATCATCACTTTGAGTGCGACAAACGTCTCGGTCGTGCTATCAGCGGCCACGTTGTTTTCTTCGCGATAACCAGGCACAGGCTTACCACCCGATTCACCCGCCGTGTATTGACCGCGAACCGAGTTTTTGCGTGCGTCTTCAGGCGACCATGGGCGAATCGCCCCAACCACTTTAGCTTTTTCGCCACGCACCGCATCTGCTCCAAACGCAGCGGGCGGCTCCATCGCGACCATCGCCAACAGTTGAAACAGATGATTGGGCAGCATGTCGCGCAAAGCGCCGGTGTTTTCGTAAAAACTGCCACGGGTCTCGACCCCCACTGTTTCAGCGGCCGTGATCTGCACATGATCAATGTAATGGTTGTTCCAAAAGGACTCGAAAAGCCCATTGGAAAAACGACTGACCAAAATGTTCTGGACGGTTTCTTTGCCCAAATAATGGTCAATTCGATAAATCTGCTTCTCGCTCATCACACTCAACAGGCAAGCATTAAGCGCTTGCGCGGTGTCGACATCCGAGCCAAAAGGTTTTTCAATCACTACCCGGCGAAAGGCATCCGGGGTTTCTTTAAGCAGCCCGCTGGCCCCCAGCCGCTGCACTACCTCGCTGAAAAAACGCGGGGCCGTGGCCAGATAGAACACCGCATTACCTGTGCTATTGGCCAAGATCTTCTGCTCCAGCGCCTCATAGGTACTGTCTTCGAGAAAATCGCCTTGCACATAACTGATGTTCTTCGCCAAGCGGGCCCATAAGTCGGCACTCAAGCCCTGACCATCAGGATGTTGGACCTTGCTGGCGGCCTCAGTACGAATGAAGTCCTCCAGTTTTTTAGCAAAGCCCTCATCGCTGATCGCATTGTGGTCAACCCCCACAATGCGTAAGCCGTCGTCCAGCAAACCGTCCCGAGTCAAGTTGTACAGCGCAGGCATGAGCAAGCGCTTTACCAAATCACCATGGGCCCCAAACAAAAACAGCGTCGTTGGAGGCGCAGGTTTAACGTTCGACTTGCTGGACAGTTGGGTCATTTTTTAGGCGTCTCCACGTGGCCGCCGAAACCAAAGCGCATAGCCGACAACAATTTGTCGCCATACAGGCTTTGCTGGCGTGAGCTGTAACGGGCAAACAAGGCATTTGACAGAACAGGCACCGGTGTTGACTGCTCCATGGCGGCCTCAATGGTCCAACGGCCTTCACCGCTGTCTGCCACGGCCCCCGAATAACCGTCCAGCGGCGCATCAACGGCCAAGGCATCGGCGGTCAGGTCCAACAGCCAAGACGACACGACGCTGCCACGTCGCCATACTTCAGCGATATCGCCCAAGTTCAGGTCGAAGCGTTGCTCTTCAGGCAGGTTTTCGCCGCCCTTCATTTTCATCAGGTTGAAACCTTCGGCATAAGCCTGCATCAGGCCGTACTCAATGCCGTTGTGCACCATTTTGACGAAATGCCCTGCACCCGCTGGGCCGGCGTGGATGTAACCGTGCTCAGCGCGAGCATCGTCAGACACACGATCTTTAGTGCGAGGGATATCACCCAATCCTGGCGCCAAAGCGGCGAACAAAGGATCCAGATGTTTAACCACTGCCGTGTCACCGCCGATCATCATGCAGTAACCGCGCTCCAGCCCCCATACACCGCCCGAAGTGCCGACATCGACATAGCGAATGCCTTTTTCAGCCAGCGCTTTAGAACGACGAATATCATCTTTATAAAACGTGTTGCCGCCATCAATGATGATGTCATCGGCATCGAGTAATTGGCTCAGGGTTTCTATGGTGTCCTCGGTCGGCGCACCAGACGGCAGCATGACCCATACAGCGCGGGGCTTGGCCAAGCCAGCCACCAGCGCGGGTAAGTCAGCAACGCCGGTAGCGCCGTCTTGTTCAAGGGCACTGACGAAGTCGGTATTGCGGTCAAAAACCACGGTTGTATGCCCATTGAGCATCAGACGCCGTGCGATATTCCCGCCCATACGGCCCAATCCAATAATTCCCAACTGCATGTACTGTTGCTCCCAACGGCAAATAAATAGGTGTACAGCACCTTAGTTCAACGAGGCTTAAGATGCTCGGCTAAGGATTAGTCCTATCGCATGGCGCATAGTTTCGCACAAGCGGGGTGACAGATTCCCGATTGAATACGCACAGTGGACGGATGACGAGTAAGCCCCTAAAAGTCTGCGTTCACGCCTGAAACCACCTTCAGCCCTTCTAGCTCGCATCTCGAACAAAGTTTTCACATCACTTTCGTGACAATTAATCACTTTGCGGCTGTTTTCTTTACAGACAGCTCTCACGTGTTGTGTCGGCAATGACGGCATTAACCATTCAAGTTGTTAGCGGTTGGAGTGCTTTATGGGGTTGTTTAAGCGCAGTCATGCATCTGCGAGTGGATTCGATTGGGCCGGTTTGGGCTGGCTGTTTCTATTCTTCTGGTACTTTTCCGGCATCACTCAGTTATTGATACTTCTGACGGGCACCTCCGGCTTTTCAGGTTTCCGTCAAGCGTTCGTGATGAGCGCCGTCTGGCTGGCGCCGATGTTGATGTTCCCGGCTCGCACCCGAATATTGGCCGCGGTCATTGGCGTGGTGCTATGGGCCTGCTCAATGGCCAGCTTGGGCTATTTCTTTATCTATCAGCAAGAGTTCTCGCAAAGCGTCATCTTCATCATGTTCGAGTCGAACACCTCTGAAGCTGGCGAATACATGACTCAATACTTCGCTTGGTGGATGGTGCTGGCCTTCTTGGCCCACACCGCCTTCGCGGTGTTTCTATGGACGCGTCTGCGCCCGGTATACCTGCCTCGCGCTCAAGCGTGGCTCGCAGCAGCGGCAGTTTTACTCGCCGTGGTGGGCTACCCGCTGATCAAACAAACCCTTAAACATGACACGTTCGCCTCAGCCTTTGAGAGCTTTGAAAGCCGAGTCGAACCCGCGGTGCCGTGGCAGATGGTGGTTGCGTATCGTCGCTATCTACAGCAGTTGGACAGCATGCAAGGCATGCTCGCTAGCGCCAGCAAAATCCCGCCTCTGACTCACCTTAAAGATCAAGAAGCCGGCAAACCCACCACGCTGGTGCTGGTCATTGGTGAATCCACCAACCGGCAACGCATGAGCCTGTATGGCTACCCGCGTGAAACCACGCCTAACTTGGACAAAATGCGCGATCAACTGGCGATCTTTGACAATGTCATCACGCCGCGTCCTTACACCATCGAAGCCTTGCAGCAAGTGTTGACGTTTGCTGACGAAGATAACCCCGACTTGTACCTCAGCACTCCGTCATTGGTCAGTGTGATGAAGCAAGCGGGATACAAAACCTTCTGGGTCACCAACCAGCAGACCATGACAAAACGCAACACCATGCTCACCACCTTCTCTGAGCAAGCTGATCAACAGGTCTATCTCAACAACAACCGCAACCAAAATGCCCGCCAATACGACGGAGATGTCTTAGCGCCGTTTAATAAAATTCTGGCCGACAGCGCACCGCGCAAACTGATCGTCATTCACCTGCTCGGCACGCACATGAGTTACCAGTACCGTTATCCGCCCACCTTCAACAAATTCACCGACCGTACCGGTGCTCCTGCTGGGTTGAGCGACGACCAAGTGCCCACCTACAACAGCTATGACAATGCAGTGCTGTACAACGACTTCGTGGTGTCGAGCCTGATTAAAGACTTCGCTAAAACCGACCCGAATGGCTTTCTGCTGTATTTGTCCGACCACGGTGAGGACGTGTTCGACTCAGTCGGCCACGACACATTAGGGCGCAATGAATCCAAACCAACTGCGCCGATGTACACCATTCCATTTATGGTGTGGGCCTCACCCAAGTGGCGCGCAGACCACGCTTGGAACTTCGCTAGCGACTTAAGCCGCCCCTACAGCAGCTCACAGTTCATCCACACCTGGGCAGACTTGGCCGGGCTAAGCGCAAAAGAGTTGGATGACAAAAAAAGCCTAGTAAGCGACGCATTTGTGGCGCGTGCGCAACTGATTGGTAACCCGTACACACGTGCGCAAAAAGCCTTGATCGACTTCAGCTTGATCAAGCCCAAACCGCCTAAGCAACAAACTGCACTTAATCTGTGAACACACAAAGGGGCGCAACCGGCGCCCCTTTGTTTCTGTCTGCACGGCCGTTTGCGTGGCTGTTAGAGCGATTTTTTCCAAAACAACATGCGTCCGTGATTCGGGTCCAACTGCCCATCGCTAAACCCAAACTTGCGGTAAGAGCCTTGGGCAACAGGGTTGCCCTCAAGCACTTCGAGGGTGATTTTGCAGCAACCGCGTTCGCGGGCAATGTCTTCAACCTTATCCAACATTTTTTGGCTTAACCCCAAACCGCGATAGGTATCAACCACCGAGACGTCATGGACGTTAACCAGCGGCTTACCCGCAAATGTAGAGAAGCCTTCAAAACAGTTCACCAAGCCTGCGGCGTGTCCATCCACAAAAGCCAGCACACTAAACGCATGGGGACGCTTGGCCAATTCGCCAGGCAATTGCTCCAGCACCTCAACAGGCAGCGCCACCCCGCCACCCATTGGGTCTTGGGCGTAGTGGTTCAACACATCTCTGAGTGCTTGAGCGTGCACCGGGTCTGTATAACTTGCTTGTACGATTAACACTTGCGACATTGCACATCTTCCATAAGGGCGGGTGTTGTTGACCTAGCCTCAAACCTTAGCGTGCTGGCAGTGGCGCAAACAAGTACTCAAATCAAATGCGCTCTGGCGGGTCAATGTTCTTCATTATTGCCACTAAGTGAGCGATCAACGCATCCGCATCCTGATAAATGCGGATATGACAAAACTGCGCGTTTTCCCGATGGTAGTGCGCTGGATCGACACCCGCGCCACCGGCCATTTTCTGACTAATCAACAGTAAGTCGAAAACACCGGCCTTTGCATCACGCAACCCTTTCAATGCATCGTTGCCGCGCAAAGGGGCCACGCGGAAGTATCCCGCTTGATTGAGCGCTCTTTCTATTTTTAACGCCTGGTCGTTATCCGAGTCGGCGATGAGTATTCGTAAAGATTTATTTGGCATGATGGTGCCCGTCGTCTGGTTTTATTGTGCTTAAACGCTTAGCAAAACAGCCCGTCGTAACGACAAATCGCGCGATTGTGTACACCTCATAAAATAATTTTTCTACAAATTAAAACGAGTGCTCTTCCTTCAGATAGACCATAAGCGCCTCACCAAAGTGCTCCATCTCCGAATGCAGTGCATCAACACAGGCCGTGATTAACGGCGGATCTGCCCGTACGCATGCGGCTTCAAGTTGCTCACAACAGCGCACTAACGCTTTAGCGTTGACCAGTGCAACCCCACCTTTAATCTTATGTGCCAGTGCTGCCAACCCTTCAACATCGTCACTCACAAACAGCTGAATCAAGCGCACAAGGTCTTGACTGTTACTCGCGGCTAAATCAGTGAGCAGTTGCTGCACCTGTAGGTCATCGCACTGCGCCAATTGTTTGAGGTAGGCCAGATCAATGTCATCGCGCTTATCTGAAACAGGCTCGGCACAAGCCATGTGTGATGACCCTGACGTCCCGGCGGCTAGACAAACGTTTAAGTCCTGCAAGCTGATTGGCTTAAACAGACACTGATCCATACCGGCTTGTAGGCAGCGCTCAACTTCTTCGGGCTGCGCATTGGCCGTTAAACCGACGACATGACACGGTTCAAGCGCTCGTTCAGCCTCGTCGCGACGGATAGCGCGGACCAAGTCATAGCCATTCATAACGGGCATGTTGCAATCGGTAATGACCACCTCAAACCTACCTGCGCGCCATGCAGCAAACCCTTGGGCGCCATTTTCGGCATCTTGAACGCGGTGCCCCAGATAACTCAACTGCTGGGCAAGCAACAGCCGGTTGGCCGGGTAATCATCCACCACTAACACGCTCAGCGAACGCGGCAGAGCCAAACTGTCAGCCTCGACAACCGGCTGCCCAGCGTCAGTTGTACAGCTTGGCTGGTTGAGCGTTATTTCAACCCGCGTTCCCTTTGACAACTGACTGCTCAAATGAATCGTGCCGCCCATCATTTCGCACAGCGTGCGACAAATCACCAACCCAAGCCCTGAACCGCTGCGCGCCGACTGGCTGTTATTGCTGGCCTGAACAAACGGACTAAAAAGCCGACGCTGATCCTGCTCGCTAATCCCAACACCCGTGTCCTCAACGATGATGCCAATCTGCACCTGCGCCCCATCAGCATCGGGCTGCACGGATAACGTCAACCGCACCTCGCCCTGATCGGTGAACTTGATGGCATTACTCATTACATTGGAAATAATTTGTTTGAAGCGCATAGGGTCGATCAGGACGTCGACAATCGCTGCCGACGCAGATTTTTCATAAACCAAGCTCAGATGTTTATGCCGCGCCAAGCCATCAAACATGCGCATGACCGACGTCACCAAGCCCTCAACATTAGCGGGCTTAGGGCTTAATGACAGATGCCCGGACTCAATGCGTGCGATGTCTAGAATGTCGCCAATTAAATCCAGCAACTCGCGTGCAGCACTGGACGCCACCTCAATTGCCAAGCGATCCATTACACCCTGATCGGCTTTTTTCATCGCCAACTCAAGCATCCCGATCACCGCATTCATAGGCGTGCGGATTTCATGACTCATGGTCGCTAAAAATGTCGTTTTGGCGCGGTTCGCTTCGTCTGCACGTTGTTTGGCCATTTGCAGTTGCTCTAACAATTGCTGGCGCTTGGCTATAGATCTGCGCAAGTAGGCAATCCACCCCAGCGCTACCAACAGCAGGGCCGCCGCAATAGCAAAGCCTTGGAGAATCGCCGCCCGATTACGCAACCAGTAACTGTCACCTTCACGCGAATCATCGCGCCAACGGCTGGTCAGCACGCTCATGTCCTCAGGGGTAATGCTGCGTAACGCCTTGTCCAGAATTGAATTGAGCTCGGGTTCATCATGGGCAGTGGCAAAACCAATCTGCGCCGGCTGAGTACCGATCGTACTGGTGATGTGCAACTGCTCACTAAAACGTTGCGAAATCATATAGCTCGCACTAATCAGCGCATTGATGGCGCCATCCGCTTTACCTTCAACCACCCACTTCATGGCCTCGGCGGCATTGTCTGCTTCAAGCAACTGAATACGCGGATAGTGTTGCGACACAAACGCTCGAAGTACATTACCGCGCACCAGCACCAAACGCTTATCAGCCATCTCATCCAAGGTACGAGGGCCTTCAGGAAGGGAGCGCGTGACCAGCACAAAAGGGGTCGTCAGATAAGGCCGGGTAAACAGTAACTGCGACGCTCGATCAGTACTGGGGGTAAAGGCGCCGATGACGTCGGCTTTGCCGTTGCTCACCAGCCCAATCAGGTCCTGCACCGAGTTGCCTTTAACTGCCTCAAACTCGATACCGGTACGGGCGCTAATCGCAAACAGGACATCAGCGCTCACGCCTTTAAATACGCCTTGATCGTCAATAAAGGACAGTGGTCGGTATTGATCATTGATTGCCACCCGTAGGCGCGGATGCTCAGCCAACCAACGCTGCTCATTAGGCGTCAGGCTCAGGCGTGAATGGCTACCCACTTGCGCACCTTCTGAGCTCCAGCGACGCAAAATCGTGATCTTCTCACTGGCCGGTATCACCGCCAGGGCGGTATTGATAATACTCAGCAACCGGGGGTTGCCCCGCTGCAGCGCAAACGAAAAAGGCCTTACTTCAATGCGCGAGAAATCAGCCAACTGCACGTTGTTGAGATAGTTTTTGTTGATGAGGTAGTTGGCGCTGATGAAATCACCGAGGTACGCATCAGCCTGACCAAACGCAACAGCGCCAATAGCACTCAATGTCGAGGGATACAACTGCAGAACCGCTTTGGGATAAAACGCCTTGACGTTTTGTGGCGGTAAATAGTGATCGAGCATGGCCAAGCGTTTGCCTGCCAGATCGGCTGGCAACGCCTGTTGGTCACCCCTGCGGGTCACCAGCGTCGGCGAATCGTCGGCATAAGCTTGGCTCAACACTAAATCGCGATCTTGCGCTTCAAACCCATTGGCGCTACTTAGCAGGTCTAATTCGCCACGCTTAAGTGCGTCTATCGCCAGCGCCCTTGAGGCATAGCGCTTAACGTCAACATTAACCTGCAATAACTCGGACAACAGCTGCACGTAGTCTGCCGTCAGACCTTCAAAGTCCTGATCGTTACCCGTCATATCAAAAGGCGCGTAATCAGGTGCTGAAATACCCAAGCGCAAGGTGCCGTGCTGTTTAAGCCATTGCCAGTCTGAGACCTCAAGCTTCACGCTATAGGCTTCAACATTTGAACGCCCCAGCAATTGCAACGGCTGCACCGTCGGTTGTGCAACGGCGCAGGGCAAACTCAGCATCAGCAGCATGATTAAAAGCCCCTGACGCACAAGGACATTCATTTAAATCAAGCCATTACGTTTAGCAAAATCCGCTAAATACACAACCGATTTAATATTGAGCTTTTCAATTAGACGCGACTTATAAGTGCTAATGGTTTTGTCACTCAGGATCATGTCCTGTGCAATCTGTTTGTTACTCGCGCCTCGGGCAAGTTGCTGCAAAATACTCAATTCGCGTGAAGATAAACGTTCAATCAACTCAAGGTCAGACAACGTTGCATCGCTGTGACGAACCGAACTGATCGCCAGATTCGGGAAGAACGTATAACCGTCCATGATGTTTTTGACCGCTCTAATCAACTCACTGAGCTCCTGATCTTTAGTCACGTACCCTGCCGCTCCTGCTTTCATGCAACGCATTGAGTACAGCAACGATGATTGAGATGTGAGGATCAAAATGCGGCACTTCAACCCACACGCCCTAATCCGTTTGATCACTTCCAAGCCATCAAGGCCAGGCATGGTGATGTCCAGAATAATGAGATCCACCGCGTGCTGACGTGCCAAGTGCACCGTATCAGTTCCATTCATCGCCTCTGCCACGACGTTAAACCCTTGGTTCTCCAAGAGCATTCGTACAGCCGCACGGATTAAGGAATGATCATCAGCAATTAAGACGCTATACATCTGCCCCCCTGCCAGCACGGTCATAAGCGGAAGTCACGCCAGAACAAACTATCTTTTTGGATAGATTTGCGCGTAAAAATCTCACCTTTGACGTTTCAATGAATGACAGAAGAAGTATAGGAGATTTCCTACAAAACCCCTTTGCATCCTCACCGTAATTTAAACGCACCATACCGATACCCGATTGAAATCCAGCCGCGGATGATCGCTATTCAGTTATCACTTACGAGAAGGGAATTTGATACTTGCCTTGTAGGGAATTTCCCAAGGGGATGAATAACATCCCCTTAGGCATTGTCTCGTCGCACCTTCAGGCTCAAAAGCCTGAAGCCCAATGGCGAGCCGAACCTGAGCCACTGCGCAGGCTTTACTGCCAGCCAAATTTGCGGATGTAGAAGCCCTTAACCGCTTGGGTTAGCCCCATGTAGGCCAGCAAGATGATCGGTAAGAACACGAAGTACAGCGGTGGCAGTGCCTCCAACTTGAAGTAACTGGCTAATGGCCCCATTGGCAGGAAAATACCGATGGCCATGATCACCCCCGTCATCACGATCAGCGGCATCGCCGCACGGCTTTGTAAGAACGGAATTTTCGGTGTGCGGATCATGTGCACGATCAAGGTTTGTGTCAGCAGCCCGACCACAAACCAGCCCGACTGGAACAGGGTTTGATGCTCAGGGGTATTAGCGTTGAACACGTACCACATTAAGCCAAAGGTCAGTACGTCAAATATCGAACTGATTGGCCCAAAAAACAGCATGAAACGCCCGACTTCCCCCGGCTGCCAACGTTGTGGCTTTTTCAGCATCTCGTCATCGACGTTATCAAATGGAATCGCGATTTGAGACACGTCGTACAGCAAGTTCTGCACCAGCAGGTGCATCGGCAACATCGGTAAAAACGGGATAAATGCACTGGCAATCAACACTGAGAACACGTTGCCGAAGTTCGAACTGGCGGTCATTTTGATGTACTTGAGCATGTTGGCGAAGGTGCGACGGCCTTCCAGCACGCCCTCCTCTAGCACCATCAGGCTTTTTTCCAACAGGATGATGTCTGCCGCTTCCTTGGCGATATCCACCGCACTGTCTACCGAAATCCCGATATCAGCCGTGCGTAACGCTGGGGCGTCGTTGATGCCGTCCCCCATAAAACCCACCACATGGCCATTAGCCTTGAGCAAACGCACGATGCGTTCCTTATGGGTGGGGGTCAGCTTGGCAAAAACGTTAGTGGTTTCGACGGCGGCTGCCAGCTCGGCATCGTTCATGCGCTCGATGTCATTGCCCATTAGCAAGCCTTGCTGCTCTAGGCCCACTTCTCGGCAAATTTTGGCGGTCACTAACTCGTTGTCACCCGTCAGCACTTTGACCGCCACACCGTGCTCGGCTAACGCTTTGAGTGCGGGCGCAGTGCTCTCTTTTGGCGGATCCAAAAACGCGACATAACCAATCAGCGTTAGCGCTTGCTCATCCGCCAAGCTGTAAGTATCACGGCCCGCAGGCATCGGGCGCGCAGCCACCGCCACTACCCGCAAACCCTCCTCGTTGAACGCCGCAGTCACCTGACGAATACGTGCCAGTAGATCGTCATTCAGGGCGTGTTCCGAATCACCGTGACGAACGTTCTTACATACCGATAGGACTTCTTCGACCGCGCCTTTGCAAATCAGTACGTGGGGCTGATCTTGCTCGGCCACCACTACCGACATTCGGCGGCGGGTGAAATCGAATGGAATCTCGTCCACTTTGTTGAAGGCCGTGGCCACATTCAATTCACGATGCACGTCAACATGCTCCAACACCGCGACGTCCAACAGATTTTTCAGACCGGTCTGGTAATAGCTGTTTAAGTAAGCCATTTCCAACACATCATCAGACTCCTCACCCCACACATCCACATGCCGAGCTAGGAAAATTTTGTCTTGGGTCAAGGTGCCGGTTTTGTCAGTACACAGTACATCCATCGCGCCAAAGTTCTGGATCGCGTCCAAGCGTTTAACGATGACTTTTTTGCGCGATAGAAACACCGCGCCCTTGGCCAGCGTCGAGGTCACGATCATCGGCAGCATTTCTGGCGTCAACCCTACCGCCACTGATAAGGCAAACAGCAATGCTTCGGTCCAGTCACCTTTGGTAAAACCATTGATGAACAGCACCAGCGGCGCCATCACCAACATAAAACGGATCAACAACCAGCTGACTTTGTTAACCCCAGTCTGAAACGAGGTTGGGCCGCGATCAGTCGCCCCGACACGCTGCGCCAGAGCGCCAAAGTAGGTGTTATTACCGGTTTTCAGCACCACCGCCGTGGCGGCGCCAGACACCACGTTGGTGCCCATGAACAGAATATTCTCTAGCTCCAGCGGGTTGAGAGTTTGGTTGTCAGAGTGATGCGCAAACTTCTCCACTGGCATCGACTCACCCGTCATAGCCGCTTGGCTGACGAATAAGTCCTTGGCGCTCAACACCCGGCAATCTGCGGGGATCATGTCCCCTGCCGACAACACAATCAGGTCACCTGGCACCAAGTGTTTAATCGGCAACTCAATGCGTTGCGCACCTTTTATGTGCTGCGCTGCGCCATAGAACTTGCCGAACATCGGCGATGCTTCTGCGCTGAAATCACGCCGCAGCACCGTGGCGGTATTACTTACCATGGCCTTGAGCGCATCGGCCGCTTTATTTGACCGGGCTTCTTGCCAAAAACGCAGCAAGGTCGATAGCACCACCATGGTGCTGATCACGACTGCCGCCTGGATGTCATCAGTAGCCAGCGAGACGCCAGCGAGCAAGGTCAGCAGCAAATTGAACGGATTTTTGTAGCAATGCCACAGATGCACCCAACGACTGAGGGGCTGTTCGTGCTCAATCTCATTGAGCCCATGTTGCTGACGCAGTGCTTCGACTTCGGCCTCGCTGAGCCCGTCAGTGTGGGTGCCGAGCGTGTCGATCAACGCCGCGCTGTCGCTATTGGCGCAGGTCACCAACGTGTGCGCCAACGTGGGAGGGACTTCGCGGCTGACTGTCGTGTTGGTCAGGCTATCGAGCACGACCAAACGGCGAAAGTGCCGACCAATATGGCGAGTGCGCAGAAAACCTGCGAAAAATTCTTTCAGAGTGAGTTTCATGGTGCTACCCCTGCGACGCCCACGTAGTCACTCTGTTGAGAGTGCCTACGCAGGCGATCTAAATCTCGAGTCATCATTCATTTTTTAAGTCTCGGGAGGCGGACCTGATGCCCGCCGTCAATAATTGGCGCCAAGGCTATCTGGCAAAGCGGGTCGGTGCAGGCGACGGCGAATCGGCATTAAACAGAGTTTCATGAGGCTTTCCCTAACGGTCAACGAAGCCCTGAGCGCGTGACAGCCAAGCACATGGCCCGTGCCAACAGGCGCGCGCGCACGACGTTTCGCGAGCAACACCGCAAGGCGTCGGTCATACACGTTTTAGTGTCAATTGAGAGGACTTCGACGCGGGGTATGCTAACCCTCGCTTAAGATGCCGCTACTCGCTGATCAGCAAGTAACAGCAGGGGAATCTGCGTATTAGCTTGCCGAGAATGTGCCGACATTTAGAGTCGGCTGACACCTGTCACTCGAACTGTCACTCACTTAGGACCTGCGTAGTTGTTGAAAACGCCGGCAGCTTACGCCCGGCATTTAGGAGAGTAAACCGTAGGAAAGCTTCTGCTATATGAATCAGATTTCCCTTCAGCAAGAGTTCAGTTTGGGGGCCATCTACGACTGATTAGGCGCTGTTCTGCAGATGGCTACGAATCGAATTGAGAAAATCAACTCAAGACTTTTCCCACTGGCGAATCCGAATCCGACAATGCTTCATGGCATTAACGATGTGTTTTTCAACCACACTGCGCGAAACCCCGAGACGCTCGGCAATTTCATTGTGGGACAAGCCTTCAAGCTTACGCAGCAAGAAGCTGTCACGGCACGCGGCTGGTAACTCGGACAGTGCCTGCTGAATCAGCGCCAGACGCTGCTCATGGTCCATTAACAAGTGCGGCGAGGGGCTGAAAAAACGCTCTTCGTTGTCCAGCACCTCCAGCGGCTCAGACTGCCGCAAAGCGTTGCGTCGATGGCCGTCGATCACCAAATTGAGCGCTGTGCGATACAGAAACGCCCGGGGTTGCTCAATCGGCTCATGACTGGTGCGCTCTAACACCCGCACGTAAGCGTCATGCACCACATCTTCAGCCGCTTGAGCGCTGCCCAACCTGGCACTCAAAAAACTCACCAGTTCGCGATAGTAGTTTTCCAACATGACTCCCGGCCGCAACAGCAGCGGCAACATTCCATGAGCGCAGCCACAGGCCGAATGAGTTAGCGACAGGATGATGGCACTTATACCGACGCAATTTATAGTAATTCTCATATAGATTTAAAGCCCATTGCAGCTGCAACACTGAAATATTCAGTCACAACCGGGCAAATAAACGCCTAAATATCTAGCTAAATCCTACGTTTACTTAACAGCTCCCCGTGTCTGTCGATTGTTCGACAGCATTCACTCAAGGCGTTTTAGCCCAGTGCAATGAAGACGGGCCGATCCTCATTGGCCGGAACCCCGAATGAAACGCCCCCGACAGACCCGCCATGCGCTGCTTGTGACTGTGTGCTTAGTGTTTATCATCGCGTGGTTTGCCTGGCCTGCTCTGACAGCTAGCCGGGATGCTTTTGACACCCTACCCGTGATCCGCGGTGACATTGAAAGCAGTGTGACTGCACTAGGCACGCTGCAGCCCCGACAGTACGTCGACGTTGGCGCGCAAGCATCCGGGCAAATCAATACGATTCACGTCGAGGTCGGTGACGAGGTTAAAGAAGGTCAATTGCTGGTCGAGATTGATCCTTCGACGCAAAAGGCCAAGCTCGATGCTGGCCGCTATGCCATTGAAAATCTCAAGGCTCAATGGCAAGAGCAACGCGCCCTGCATGACTTGGCCAAACAGAAATACCAGCGCCAACAAGACTTAGCCAAAGGTGGAGCGACCCGCACTGAAGACGTTCAGTCTGCGTTGGCAGAAGTACGGACCACTCGGGCTCGGGTCGACATGTTCCAAGCGCAAATCCACCAAGCCCAAGCCAGTTTGCGCAGCGATGAGGCCGAGCTGGGGTACACCCGCATTTATGCGCCTATGTCGGGCACTATCGTGGCGCTGGATGCACGTGAAGGTCAGACCCTCAATGCGCAACAGCAAACACCGCTCATTCTGCGGATTGCCAAATTGTCGCCTATGACGGTCTGGGCCGAGGTGTCAGAAGCCGATATCGGCCATGTCAAAGCCGGTATGCAGGCGTACTTCACCACCTTGAGCAGCGGTAATCGGCGTTGGAACAGCAGCGTGCGGCAAATTTTGCCAGTCCCGCCCACGCCCCTGAATGAAGCGAGTTTGGGCGGCGGCGGCCCGGCCAGCACTGGCAAAAGCGGAAGTGCGCGGGTGGTGCTATACACCGTGCTACTGGATGTCGACAACACCGATCAGGCCTTAATGCCAGAAATGACAACCCAGGTTTTTTTCGTGGCTGATCAAGCCAAAAACGTGCTGCTGGCGCCGATTGTTGCGCTTCAGGGCAGCACCGACAGCCATCGGCAAACCGCAAACGTGGTCACTAAAAACGGCAAGCTCGAGCAGCGTTCTATTCGTACCGGCATCAGTGACCGTTTACAGGTGCAGGTGCTAGACGGGTTGAACGAGGGGGATCATCTGCTGATCGGCCCCGCTACCGGCAGCGGGGACTAAATGCCTACTCCCTTGATCGACCTGCAAGATATTCGCAAAGTCTATGGCGGCATTGATGCGCCCGAAGTTCACGTCCTTAAAGGCATCAGTCTGTCGATCCACGCCGGTGAATTCGTCGCCATCGTCGGAGCCTCAGGCTCGGGCAAGTCCACTTTAATGAACATCCTGGGGTGTCTTGATCGGCCGACTTCGGGGCGCTATGTCTTTGCAGGCGAGGATGTGGCTCACTTCAACACCGATGAGCTGGCCTGGCTACGCCGTGAAGCGTTTGGCTTTGTGTTTCAGGGCTACCATTTGATTCCCTCGGCATCGGCCCAAGAAAACGTCGAAATGCCCGCTATTTACGCGGGCACACCGGCCGCGGAGCGCCACGCCCGCGCCGCAGCCCTCCTCGAACGCCTGGGCCTGGGCACTCGCAGCACCAATCGCCCGCACCAACTGTCGGGCGGTCAGCAACAACGGGTGTCGATTGCCCGCGCCTTAATGAATGGCGGGCATATCATCCTCGCGGATGAACCTACCGGTGCGCTTGATACCCACAGCGGTGCGCAGGTTATGGCGCTGCTCGATGAACTGGCCAGCCAAGGCCATGTGATTATTCTGATTACTCACGACCGCGAAGTCGCGGCGCGGGCTAACCGGATCATTGAAGTGCGCGACGGCGTAATTATCAGCGATCGCGCTAATGGCCAAGCGCCCTCACCCACTGACGCCCCTAAGACACTGCAAGCCATAGACCTGCGTCAGCGCCTCAACGCAGGCAGCGAGGCCCGTGGCGCTTGGAAAGGCGAGCTGGTCGATGCCCTGCAGGCCGCTTGGCGGGTGATGTGGGTTAACCGCTTTCGAACCGCCCTAACCTTACTGGGGATCGTCATTGGGGTGGCCTCTGTCGTTGTAATGCTGGCCGTCGGCGAAGGCAGCAAACGCCAGGTCATGGCTGAGATGGGCGCGTTCGGTTCCAACATCATCTACCTCAACGGTATGTCCCCCCGCCCTCGGGCACCTCTAGGGGTCGTCAGCCTGAGTGACGTGGCCGCGCTCGCGACCCTGCCGCAGGTAAAAATGATCATGCCGATCAATGGCGACTTGATCGGGGTGCGTTATGGCAACGTCGACCACACGATGTACACCGGCGGTAACAGCATCGACTTCTCGGCTATTTTCAACTGGCCGGTGGTACAGGGCAGCTTTTTCACCCAAGCCGACGAAGACGCTGCCGCCGCCGTAGCGGTGATCGGCAAGAAAGTCCGCGACAAAGTCTTGAAGGGCGTACCCAACCCCATTGGCCAATACATCTTGCTGGAGAACGTGCCTTTTAAAGTGGTGGGCATTTTGGCTGAAAAAGGCGCCAGTGCAGGCGATTCGGACAGCGACACACGCATCGTAGTGCCCTACTCCGCAGCCAGCGTGCGACTGTTCGGCACCCACGACCCGGAATATGTGGTGATTGCTGCTGCTGATGCGAGCAAGGTCAAACAAACCGAAAAGGCCATTGATCAACTGATGCTCAAACTGCACAACGGTCAGCGTGACTTCGAGGTTACCAACAACGCTGCCTTGATCCAGGCCGAGGCCAAAACCCGTAATACGTTGTCGTTGATGCTCGGCTCAATTGCCGCCATTTCGCTCTTAGTGGGCGGTATCGGAGTGATGAACATCATGCTGATGACCGTGCGCGAACGCACCCGCGAAATTGGCATTCGCATGGCCACAGGCGCCCGTCAGCGTGACATCTTGCGTCAGTTCTTGACCGAGGCGCTGATGCTTTCAGTGGTGGGTGGCGTCACAGGCATCGCTCTGGCGTTTGTCGTCGGTGGCCTATTGCTGCTATGCGATGTGGCCGTGGCGTTCTCAATGGTTGCGGTCTTCGGTGCATTGGGTTGCGCGCTGGTGACCGGCGTTATTTTCGGCTTTATGCCCGCCCGCAAAGCTGCCCGGCTTGATCCGGTGACGGCTCTTACCAGTGAATAAACAATTGATGAAGCCTTCCTTAAGTCTGTTGACCACGTGCTTGCTATTGACTGCGTGCAGCCAAACTCCACCCAGTGACGAAAACCCGGTCCTCGCGCCTGCGGCATGGCAATCACCTCACACTCAAAACAGCCAACTGAACAATCAGCAATGGTGGAGCCAGTTTGCCAGCCCACAACTGGACCGTCTGATTAATCAGGCACGGATCGGCAGTTACGATTTGGCGGCAGCGGTTGCACGCGTCCAGCAAGCCCGCGCCATAGCGGTTATCGCAGGCGCGCCACTACTACCCGAAGTGACGTTCGGGAGCAGCGCCAAGCGAGAAAAACTGCTGCGGGGCAAAGGTTATAGCCAACTGGACGCGTCTGATGACAACACAGCGTCTGACTCTTTCGACGCCAACCTAACAGCCAGTTATGAAGTGGATTTTTGGGGCGCAAAAACCGCAGCTCGTGATGGCGCATTGCAAATGCTCAATGCCAGTGAGTTTGATCAGGCCACTGTCGAGTTGACCTTGCTCAGCAGCGTTGCCACCTTCTACGTGCAAGCCTTGGCCTTTGACGAACAACTGCGCATTGCCCGGCTCAATCTGGCGAATGCACAGGGTGTGCTGCATGTCGTGCAAACCCGCTATGACGCAGGCTCCGCTACAGCGCTGGAACTGGCTCAGCAAAAAAGCGTGGTCGCAGCTCAACATCGGCAACTGCCATTGATGGCACAACAGGCGCAAGAAGCTCGCATCACCCTTGCTGTCCTGCTGGGTGAGCCCGTACAACAGCTAGCGCTGGGCGACGCAGCGTTCGCGCAACTGCAGTGGCCAGACATCGGCAGCGGGCTGCCCAGCGAACTCCTGAGTCGACGCCCGGATATAGCGAGCGCCGAGGCTAAACTGGCTGCGGCCTCGGCTAACATCACGGTGGCACGAGCGGCCATGCTTCCCAGCCTGACCTTGAGTGCGACAGTCGGCTCAGGCGCAGATCGCTTCAGCGATGTGTTGCGCAGCCCCTTCTACAGCCTGGCGGCCGGTCTTGCAGCGCCGATCTTCAACAACGGACGCCTCAGCGCTGAGCGCGATAAAGCCACGGCGCGTCAACAAGAGCTGTTGAACACCTATCGCGCGAGCATCATCAATGCCTTCGGTGACGTTGAAAAAGCCCTCAACAGCGCCAGCGGCCTAGACCAGCAACGGCAATGGCAAGACGAAGAGCTCAAGCAGGCACAGCACGCCTTTAATATCGCCCAAAGCCGCTATCAGGCAGGGGCCGAAGTCTTGCTAACCGTGCTTGAAACCCAGCGCACGCTATACCAAGCACAAGACCAGCACGTCCAGCTACGCATGGCCCGACTGCAAGCAAGTATTGCCTTATACAAAGCTTTAGGTGGGGGGTGGCAGGTGATGTGATGGTTCCAAAGGTTAACCCCCTCTTATTTAGCACGTCATACATATGTACTCCCTTAGTAAATCCCCCTCGACTTATCGTTCCAATACCGCGTTGACAAAACAAGAGTTGGAACCGATCAATCAAAGCGACTCACGGCAGCCTTGCCCCTGTTTTAATATCTAAGTCACGCTCGACGCTTTTTAAAATTACCGATCTTAAGCTCCACCCCCGCAACCAAACAATCAATGCAGTTGTTGCAACAGGCTAAAATCAAGGGAATCCCTTTGAAAATAAGCTTATTTAAAAAATCTGCACACCATGAGCACAAGGGAGTACTCCATGAGTAGCGAATCCAGCAACCTTATTGACCCACGCCATCCTTGGGAACTTATTATCCCCATCGAAGGTACACATATCAGCAGTGGTGTTTCGGCAATTGAATTCAAGGGCAAGCTGTATGTTTTCTATATAAAGGCTGGCGTAAATGATCCCTTTACGATCAGCTACGCCGTACTTTCCAGAAACGCACAACACACCTTATTTCTGGAAAGCCTGAATGAACTGCCTACTAAAGAGGTAGCGCAATTCCGACCTTCCGTCACGGTGTATAACGATCACTTGTTTTGTTTTTATACCGCCACAGACCAAACCGTACGTTACCGCGTATTCACAGGAACTGAGTGGTCACCCGTTGATATCGTGCCGCAGACACTTTCTGCTGATGCGCCGTCGGTCGCGACCCGTGGCGAGCAATTATACTTAGCACTGCGAGGAACATCCAATGGGGTGCTTTATCACAAAGTATTCGAAAACTTCAGTTGGGGCCCCAACATCCCTCAACACACTATAAAATTCAACGGCAGCCCCGCACTGTGTATTTACGCCGACACACCCCACGTAGCGATACATGGGCTGGATGAGCACTTGTACCTTTTAATATTTGAAAACAACCAATGGCAGGTTATATTCAGGTCAGAACAAAGCAATCCCTATGATGCTCCATCACTTCACGCGTGGGCGAAATTTATAATCAGCGCCACGCACATGAATGATGGTAACCGCTACTCAACGGAACTCATGCATCGAGAAACGCACACGCATGATATTTACTCGACAGCCGGTTCCTATCGCTCGCCTCCCTGCCTCACTACTTACTTGCATGAACTCTATTTAATCGGGCGACGCACTTGTGACGACCTAGGTATTTCACTGTTCAATCCGATTAAACAACAGTAAGTCGTGCGAGTGATCAGCCTTACATTCCACGCAGTCGTAACAGTCAAGCGTGTGCACAAGGACAGCAAAAACAACTGACGGCACAACGCACTATTTACGGACATTGGTCTATCTAAAATATTTATCAAAAGCACCGGCTTACGTTCGTGCTGAAGGGAGCTTCATATGAGCAATTCATTCGACAGCAACACTGTTCTCACCGAGACTATTGCATGCCAGCCTTGGGAACTTGTGATGCCCATTGAAGGCACAGGCAAGACCAGTGATACCTGTGCCGTTGAGTTTGAAGGCCAGTTATATATTTTCTACACCAAAGAAAAAGGACCCGATTTATTTAAGCTGGGTTATACCGTTGTGGTTAAAAACTCAGACAACAAGCTGATTGTCAAAAGCACCAATGAACTTCCCGCTCAAGATGCTGGGCATTTTCGACCCGCAGTCACTGTTTATCAAAATCGCTTGTTTTGTTTTTATACCGCCACTGATAAAACCCTGCGCTTTAGCGTTCTAATGGACAATGGCTGGTCACCCATTGACACAGTGCCCAACGTGTTAACCGCCGATGCACCTTCGGTAGTCGCACACGCCGATAAGCTGTATGTTGCGCTGCAAGGAACCGTCGGTGGCGAGTTCTATCACACCGTTCTCGACACCTACGGTTGGCATCCAAACGTGCCTGCCCCTCACATTAGCTTTTCCGATAGCCCTTCACTGTGTATTTATGACAATAAAGTTCACGTCGCAGTAAGAGGCTTAGATGGGCACTCATATATCTTTTGCTTTATAGATAACCAGTGGCACCCCGTATTCACTTCTCAACACACTGAGGTATATGAATCGCCAGCGCTTCACGCATGGAATCACCTTATGGTTATTGCCTCTCTTAAACATCCCAACAACCGTTACACCACTGAGCTGATACCCCCCCTCACGTCGCCCCCAGACTACTACGACACTGCCGGCACCTACCTCTCCCCGCCGTGCCTTACTCGTTACCTGGACGGCTTTTATTTGATTGGCAAACGTCCGTGCAATGACCTCGCTATCTCGGTATTCAACCTTGATTGCGCAATGCAAGCTTAAACACCCGCGGCTTATTACACCAACACGCGCACCGTAGGCACAAAGCCCGCGTTGTGCGCGTGTTACGACGTTTTAAAACGCTACGCATAGGTTCAGGGATCAAACACTCATGACGTGTGGTCAAGATTGCTTTGCTTAGACAATGGTTTTTCCCATTGCTCAAGCGATAGATACTCAATCTTATTCTTACGACCACCAAGGAGTTATCCATGACAGTCCCTGCATTCGGCCTCGGCACCTACCGCCTCAAGGGCCAAGTCGTTATTGATTCGGTCAAGAACGCCCTTGAGCTGGGCTATCGGGCCGTCGACACGGCGCAAATTTATGAGAACGAGGCTGAGGTTGGCTTAGCGATTGCTGAAAGCGGCGTTGCACGTGATGAACTGTTTATCACTAGCAAAATTTGGGTCAGCAACTTCGCTAAAGACAAGCTGATTCCCAGTTTGCAAGAAAGCCTGAAAAAACTGCGTACAGACCACTTGGACCTGACGCTGATTCACTGGCCGTCGCCTGACCATGAAGTACCCGTCGCCGAGTTTTTAGGCGCGTTGCTTGAAGCCAAGCAACAAGGTCTAACCAAGGAGTTTGGCGTTTCTAACTTCACCATCGAGCTGATGAAAGAAGCAATTGCCGCCGTGGGTGCTGAGAATATCGCGACTAATCAGATCGAAGTGCACCCGTACTTGCAAAACCACAAAGTGGTGGAGTTCGCGCAGCGCCACGGTATCCATATCACGTCGTACATGACGCTGGCCTATGGCGAAGTCTTAAAAGACCCCGTGATTGTCGAAATAGCTAAACGCCATAACGCTACCCCCGCACAAGTGACCTTGGCATGGGCGATGCAACTGGGTTACTCCGTGATTCCATCGTCAACCAAACGCGCCAATCTAGAGAGCAATCTCAAGGCGCAAACCCTCACGCTGACCGATCATGACATGGCACAGATCGCCGAACTGGATCGTGGGCACCGTTTGACCAGCCCTCAGAGCGTAGCGCCTGAGTGGGATAAGTAAGCACACCCTGTAGCCGCTGCCACTGCCGCTGGCAGTGGCTACACACTCGACATGTTCACATCCCAAAGCGCTGTAATTGCATTTCTTGCAACCGGCTAAGCGTTCTGCGGAACGCAAACTCCAAGTAGCCTTGGGTGTACAACTGCTCCATCGGTACCTCAGCTTCAATACACAGCGGCACTTTGCGGTCGTAGCATTCGTCTACCAACGCAATAAAACGCCGCACGCTGTCGTCATAAATAGACAATTGTGGCAATTGGCGATCACCCGCCTCAACCTTAACCGGACCGTCTTCCGTGCCTCGAGCAATTTTGCCCTCGCGCTGCTCTGCACTCAGGCAAGGCACATCACTAAGCAAGATCACAGCGTAGCGATCGCAAAGGTCCATAAACTCACTGGCGGCCAGCGGTTGTTCACATAACTCATGGAAATTGCACCACACCACCGTCGCACCGGCTTGCACCACGTTCAATGAACGGTGACCTAGAGCAATAGAAGCGTCTGAAAGTGCCTGCCCTTGTGTGAGCTCCTTGAACACCTGCCCAATCGCACTGGGTTGATTCGGCTCTTTCACCCAATAGCGTTGTTGTGCGATACCTGGGTGCAAGCGATGGTCTTGTGCACCGTCCACCGAGACAATATCCATATGGCTGAGGATGGCAGTGATCGCGGGGGCAAAACGCTCTTTGTTATGACCGTTACTGTAAAGCTGCTCCGGTGGCATGTTTGAGGTACAGACCAGCACCACCCCCTCATCGAACATCACTTGAAACAACCGGCCGAGAATAATCGCGTCGCCAATATCATTGACGAACAGTTCATCGAAACACAGCACCTTCAGTTCTTTGCCCAACCCTTGAGCAATCACTTTCAACGGATCAGCGTTGCCCGTCAGTTGGAACAGCCGCTGATGCACCCACTGCATAAAGTGATGGAAATGCTGACGCCGAGCCGGTACTCGCAAGCTTTGATAGAACTCATCCATTAACCAAGTTTTGCCTCGCCCAACCGGCCCCCACAGGTACACGCCTTTGACTGAACCGGCCCCGCAATGCACTGCCTCATGGCACTGCTGCAACGCCTGCACGGCTCGCCATTGAGCCGGATCATGGACAAAACCTTGTTGTTCAACCGCCCGTTGCCAGGCAGAGAGGGGGGACTCGACATTCATGGGTAGCACAGGCTCCTGAGTTCAGACGCGGCAGTATGCCAGTAAGCCCACGGTTTTCGGCACTTTAACCTGCAACAGGTCATCGCATTCTTACTCAATCAGTAAAAGAGCATGTTGATATTGGGTCTTTTTAAATAGACGCATCGGCGTAACCTTATTCACAGCAACTGATAAACATCAGCCACAGCAACTCTCTTCAAACACGCTTAGCGGCACGATCAAATTAGATCGTATGAACCGTTATTATCTAAAGGTATAAACAGGACTATGAAAACTCTAATTGCTCTATGTTTGGCAAGTATGACAACCGTCGCCTTCGCCAATGAAACATCGCCTGCCGTTGAGCATTACGCTTATGGGGACACATTGGATATTGCCCACGTCATCAGCATGTCTGAGATCCCGCATGTATGCCAAGTGGTTCCGGCCACCATGACCTATGAAGACCACCAAGGTCAGCGCCACGTCCTCGAATACAAAGTAATGGGCGATGGCTGCAGCGAAAGTTAACTCTTCAGCGATTGTTCAAAAACGCAATAACAGCTCTTCTAGCGTGAGTCTTCAACGCTAACAGCAGGCCCTATAGCACTACCCCTCGCCACACGATTGAAACAGGGCACGGTACTTCGTGTCAGACACACTCTCTGCTGTCTGGCAACTTCTACCGCCAACCGGCACATGAAGTCAGTTAGTCGTGATTGTTTTAAGGTCTTATTAAAAATGAAACGTTTGATTGCTCTTGCATTGATGGGTTTGTCTACCTTAGCGATGGCTGACGGGTCTAATGTTACCCACTCTCAACCTGCCGTTGAGCACTACACTTACGCCACTGACTTGGATATTGCCAAGGTCATTAACCTATCGCCTGTTGACGACGTGTGCGCAGTGGTTCCGGCAAAAATGACTTACGAAGACCATCAGGGTAAGCGACACGTGCTTGAGTACAGCGTCATGGGCAATGGCTGCACCAACGGTTAACGTGCGCTGCAATTGTTAAACGCGCATTAGCCTGCGCATAACGGAGGCTGTGTGCCGCAACAAGCCCCTTGCTTGCTTGCCTAGCTCAACCTAGGTTTGTTCTTGCAGCCTTTGAGCGTAGCGCCAAGCGTTGGTTGAACACGGTAGACGCTAGCCCAATACAAAGCCCGATCCGCATAGGCTGGATCGGGCTGAAAACACTGTATGAGTGCTTTTACTGAAATCAGCGAGAATCAGTCTTTCTTCTCGGAAATCACTTTGCCAGTCGAGTCAAAAATGATTTCGTACTGCTCCGCCCCTTTCACACCTTCGGCTTTCCAGATGCCATTGGCTGGGTTTTCCGCTTCAATTTTCTTGATCACGGTGTAACCGTTTTTGTCTTTGAGGACTTGAACGAGCTCTTTGGAGAACGCCCAGTTTGGATCCAGATTTGGTTCGGCCATCGCAACGCTGGAGCCCAGCAAAACAGCAGTTGTGACAACAGCAGCAAAAGTTTTCTTCAACATGTGATTAACTCCATTAATTGATGTTGCGTCTGGTACTAGGTTGCCGAAGTAACCGTAGCAGAGAAAAAGAGTCGCACAAAAATAAATGACATCCTTTGACAGAGGTCATGTTCTCGTGAGTGCAAGCACAGGGTTAGAATGCACCGCACCCAGGAGCACACATGAGCGAAACACCCCTCACCGAAGCCGACTATGACGCCATCACTGAAGCGGCTGCTCAGTGGTGTATGCGCCTACACGAGCCCGACTGTTCTGACACCGAGCGCGAAGCTTTTTCTGTGTGGTTAAACGCTAATCCACTGCACGCACTCGAATACGAGGCGATGCTCGATATTTGGGATACCAGCGAGCATCTGCCCCGATCCGAACCGGTCGCGCCGCAAGTCATTGCTCTGCCTCGCCCACCTCATCGCACACCTTGGCAACGCCTAGCAATTGCTGCAGCCATTGCGGTGGTCGCCGTCCCTTTGGCGGCGTACAGCGGTTGGCAGCTCGGATGGATCCCTAACGCTTATGAACGCCTAGAGGCTGGAAATAGCGTGCTCAACGCGACGTTGCCCGATGGTAGCCAAGTCGAACTGAACCTGGGCACACAACTGACTTACCTCAATTACAAAGATCAGCGCCAAATCGCCCTGAGCAAAGGCGAGGCATTTTTTAAAGTGAGCCACGATCTCGCCCATCCTTTTGTGGTTCAAGCGGCTGAGGGGCGTATCCGGGTGACGGGCACCCAATTTAATGTGTGGCGCTACGATGATCAGGTACGCGTCACACTCATAGAGGGTTCGGTGCTGGTCACCAGCAATACGAACTTAAATGGCGACGGCTTGCGCCTCGAACCTGGCCTGCAAGCACGCTACAAGGCTGGTGACAACGCGCCGCACATCAGTCAGACCCGCGCCAATGCGCCCGAGTTGGCTTGGCGTAATGGCAAGTTGATTCTGGACAATTTGACATTGGCTGACGCCTTGCCTTTGATCAACCGCTATCTCAGTACACCGCTATCACTGGCTGATACGGCCACGGGGCAGTTACGGATTGGCGGGGTATTCAACACCCAGCAAATCCCTAGCTTGGTGGCTTCCTTGTCCAAAGTACTGCCGGTGACTGTGTACACCGATCAGCAAGGCCGGGCGGTCATCAGCGCCTTATCACGGGATTAATCCTGCGCTCTTCCCTCACAACGTTCGGTGCTTAGCCAGTCACTGCGCGGCCTCTATAAACGTGTTGTTGCCTAAGGTCCGGGCCAGCCTCGCTCGTTCCGAACACCCCAGCGGATTGCTCCACTGTGCAGTGCGCCTTACTTGAAACGAAGCAGATAAAAAAAAATTAATAATCGCCTTAACCCCCGGCCATGCAGGGCCGAACCGCTAATGAGCACAATGCTCGACAAAATTTCTACATGTCGATGTTCATGATTTAAGCCGCTCATTCGTCTAGTTAAGTAAGAGCACTTTTTTATTTTCCTGATCAGGCTCTGAAAAGGAGTTTTTGCATGCAAAACCCGCAAATGCCAACGGATGGCAACCCGCAGCATCGTAATAGCGATTTTCAGCCCGACCCGGATCTGTTGGAAGCGCTTGCGCCCTTGCAAGGTAATGAACGGATCCGCCAGTTGCTCAAGTGCTTTGGGCTGCGTACCAGCTTGGTACGGCTCAAGGTTATTGATGCGTTGCTGACTGCCGCTGGAAATGAGCGTCGACTGGGCGTGCGCGGCATGCACAGCCATTTGCTCGCGCTGGATATCCCGCTCTCGTTTCTGAGCGTTCGCGAAGTGCTCAAACGCTTGTGCAGTGAAGGCGTGGTGGTGCTTAACAGTGATAAAAGCTACAGCCTGCACCCACAGGCTGAAGCCGTTCTGATAGGTAAAATCGACGCTTAAAACTTGGTCTTGCGGCGCATGACACCGTTGATTACCACCACAACCACCGCCACGCCAATGGCAAGGTACTGGAAGGTTTTCTCGGTGATCACGCCGGTGTTTTGCAGGTACGAAAGACCAAACATGATGCCCAGTACCACTAGGGCGATCAAAAGCGAATACACCAATCGTTGCTTGGGAGTCATTAGCTGTTCCTGAAAAATAAGATGAACTGTCGTAGGTGAATGGAAATAAACGAGGCCTCATCTTACAGCCGGTGAAGCTTTTTGGCTGCCTCCGGTACTCAGCATCTCGGGCTTGCGTTCACCTCACCTGAAAAGCCGCTAGAGGGCCGATGACAGAGTTCCACCAGCCAGTCGACGAACACCCGCAGCCGTGGCGACAACTGCCGGTGCGGTGGATACAACACCGTCAACGCCAGACGCGGCGCGGAGCAATCGCTCAGCACCTCTTGCAAATGCCCGTCTCGTAGCTGCTGCGCTAGGTGATAACGCGGTGATTGCACCAACCCATAACCTGCGACACAGGCTGCTATATACCCTTGCGCACTGTTAACCGACACCTGCTTGGGCAAGTTAATCAGGCGCACTTGATCACCGACCAAAAACTCAAGCCCATAGCGCTTACCTGAAGCGCTGGAAAAATACTCAACCATTCGATGCCCGTCCAAGTCGTCAAGCGAGCGTGGGACGCCATGTTTGGCCAAATACCCCGGGCTGGCACAGGTGATCTGCTCCATTTGCACCAACGGGCGCGCCACCAACGAGTCGTCCAAGGTCAAACCGCCGCGAATCACACAATCTATGCCTTCACGAATCAGGTCCACAGGGCGATCACTCAAGCCAATTTCCAATTCGATCTGCGGGTAACGGTCGGTAAATTCCGACAGCGCCGGGAATACCACCAAACGCCCAACACCGGACGGCATTTCAACTCGCAGCGTGCCTTTGGGCTGGGCGCCCCTGAACAAGCCTTCTGACTCTTCAAGGTCGCAGAGCAACCGCACACATCGCTGGTAGTACGCAGCTCCATCTAGAGTCGGGCTGACCTGACGCGTGGTGCGGTGCAACAGCTGTACCCCAAGGTGCGACCCTAGTTGCTTGATCAATACCGTCACCGATGCTCGGGGCATTTTCAGGCTATCAGCGGCCTTGGCGAAGCCACCCAACTCGACGATACGGGTGAAAACCAACATCGCGTTAAGTCGATCCATCTCTCGCGCCTATTGTTTAGAAAATACGAACAGTGATAGCAGTTTTACCCGGTTTATCCAGAACGTGTCGAGGTTAAGAATAGGCATCCCTCACTTAGGAGCACCTCACTATGCACACTCGCCCACTCGGTAAAAACGGCCCGCTCGTCAGCGCTATCGGTTTAGGCTGCATGGGCATGACTGATTTCTACACCACCGGAGGCGACACCCGGGAAGCCGTGGCCACCCTGCATCGCGCCCTTGAGCTAGGTATCAACCTGCTCGACACCGCAGACATGTACGGTCCACACACCAACGAAGCACTCATCGGCCACGCCATCCGCGGCAAACGTGATCAGGTTTTTTTGGCCAGCAAATTCGGCATCCTCCGCGATCCTGCCAACCCGGCAGCACGCGGTATCAGCGGTCGGCCCGAGTATATTCGAGCGTCGATTGAAGGCAGCTTAAAACGCCTAGGGGTCGAAACCCTTGATCTGTACTACCAACACCGCATGGACCCCAACGTGCCGATTGAAGAAACGGTTGGCGCGATGGCGCAGTTAGTTCAGGCAGGCAAAGTTCGCTACTTGGGCCTTAGCGAAGCGTCGGCTGCAACGCTTGAGCGGGCGCATAAGGTGCACCCTATCAGCGCACTGCAAAGTGAGTTCTCCCTGTGGAGCCGCGAGCCGCAAGATAACGCTTGCTTAGCCACCTGCGAGCGTCTGGGTATAGCCTTCGTGCCTTACAGCCCGCTGGGGCGCGGTTTTTTGACGGGCGCGCTGAAAAGCCCTGATGACTTTGCGCAAGACGATTTCCGACGTAGCAATCCGCGCTTTCAAGGCGAAAACTTCGCTAAAAACCTGTTGCTCGTCGAACAAGTCCAAGCCCTCGCAAGCGCTAAAGGTGTAACCGCTGGGCAACTGGCATTGGCGTGGGTACTGGCGCAAGGGGATTATTTGATCCCGATTCCGGGCACCAAACAGCGCAAGTACTTGGAAGAAAACGTCGCCGCGCTGGAAATCAAACTCAGTGCTGAGGAATCGGCGGGCTTGACCGCCATCTTTCCGGCCAACGCCGTATCGGGCATGCGCTACGCAGAAGAGTCTATGAAGCAGCTTAATCGCTGAGTGGGCACGCCGATTGGCGCAAAGGGTGCAGTGGCTGACGGGGTACACAGGCTGCGATGCGAGCCGCAGCCTGTGTACCCCGTCAACCACTACAGGGCTTTGTAGCCGTTAAAAGTCTCGCTTGTAGAAAACATCCAACGAGCTTGCCAAGCCGCTGGCCACTTCGACATAGACTTTTTTACTCAGTTTGTAGCGCAAGGCGATGGTGCTGGCAGGCTCAAAGACTCCGTAGCCGTAACGCACGCTTAGCCGATCATTGATTTTGCCGCTGGCCACCAAGGCGGTGTTATCGCCACTGCCCTGCGTGTCCAGTTCAAAATCTTTAAGTCCAAGGTGATTGGCCAAACTGGTCGTCACTCCAGAACTGCCCATCAAGCCCAACCCCAGCGCTGCTTGCGCCAACATATTGTCGTCTTCGCCTGAACCGGTCAGCGGACGCCCCAGCACCAGATACGACAACGCCTGCTCCTGGCTCATGGCTGGCTCGGAGAAGATTTGCGTGGTGGGCTGTTCTGCGCTGCCGGTTAAGCGAATCCCGGCAATCACATCATCGGTTTGGCGCACCGCCTCGATGTCCAAGTAAGGCTGATCAAGAGGCCCGTCGAACAAAAGACGGGCACGGCGAATGGTTAATCTCTGGCCATAGGCACGGTAGCGACCATTGATCAAACGTAATTCACCGCGGGTGTCCAAATTGTTGCCAATGTGAAACTGCCCCGCCAGGTCAGCGTTTAAGCCGAACCCAGAGAAGGTCAGCAACTCTTGCCCGACCACTACGTTGATGTCCATATCGACCACCATCGGCGGCGACCCCGAGTCTACGTCATCGCCATCCCCGACGATCACAGTGTCGTCCGATACCTTGACCGTGGAAGGCGGCAACTCGCGCACGATGATTTCACCTTTAGGGATGTTCACCGTGCCCGCAACTAGCAGTGTGTTGTCCGGTTTGAGCGAGATCTTTAAGTCCGGGGCCACTTCGAGCTTGGCATAGGGTTCCACCGTCACCGGCAACTGATTGCCCTTTAAGACAACATTTACCGCCATTTCCTTGCCCCAAGCCACATCACCCGAAATCGTGCCCTGCCCTTGTTTGCCACTGGTCCAACCACCGTCCAGTTGCAGCGACTCACCCATGATGTGAGCTTTAAGTTGGAGGTTTTCGAAGCTGGTCGGTAATTCCGGCCCAGAAATTTCACCTTGCGTGAGTGAGACATCGCCGGTGATGTACGGCGCAACCAACGCCCCCGAAATTGACCCCGAACCGTTTAACTGCCCAGTGAGTTTTTCTACCATCGGAGCGAACGGTCGAACCACCGATATATCCAAGCCTGTCAGGCGGAAATCTCCAGTAATCGGTTTATTTTTAGGCAGCGGGTTAATCCGCGCAGAGAGCATTATTTGCCCCAGCTTGCCGCCATCAAAGTCGAACCGCGCGTCGACCCGATTAGGATTCAAGTTGCTGGTTAACTTGAACGCTTGATATGGGAAATCAACCCACTGCCCCTTGTCTTTGATGCGCAGGGTGCCGCCACTGGCATCCACCACCACTTGGCCTTTTGGCCCACTGGCGGGTAGATCGAGCACCAAGTCGGCATTGAGGTTGCCCTGCCACTGGAAGTCTTTGGGGAACCACTCGGCGAGGCTGTCGAGCGGGAACTGCTTGAGATGCATGCGTAGCTTGGGGTCTGGCATCAGGCGCTGCTCTTCAGCACACAAGCTGGCTGGGCCAGAGTTCCAGCACTGCGCGCCAAGGTTGATCCGACCATTGGCCAGACGTTCAAGTCGCGCCGGATTTTGCAGCACCCACGCTTGCGAAGCGTACTTGATATCACCGCTACGCAAGCGTCCACGCCAGTTGTCTTTATCCAGCGCGCCGTCCAGCGCCAAGCCCAGTTGCAGCATCGGCCCTTGCAAGGCCAATTGCAGCTGTTGACGCTTGATGTCGCCACTGCCAGTGGCCGTTAACACGCCGAGTTGGGTATCACCCGCTTGAATCCCGCTACCTTTAAGGTCGAAGCGGCCACGTTGCGATTTGTCTAGGCTCGCATCCAGAGTGAGGCGTTGCAGGTGGTTATCGGCAAAGGCCAATTGCTGGCCTTGCAACGTCACCTTGCCTTGCGGCGCCTTAAGCGTGCCCGCCACATCGACGCGGCCTTTTAACTGACCACGCAGCTCTGGCCACAACTGGCCCAAACGCGGCATGTTGATATCCAGCTGGGCCTTGATTTGCTGCTGCAAACCGGCAGTGCCGTTAATCCGGTTGTCGCCCAAACGAACCTCTAAAGCGCTAACCGTCCACGCTTCGCCCTCACCCACCGCTTTAGCTTGAAGGATGGCTGGCTGGCCGCGAAGGCGTCCTTTAAGGTCGAGATTGGCGTCCAATTTCAGCTGTTCATTTTTAAACGAGCCGGTGCTGCGCAACGGGCCCGCCAACGTACCGGGTAATTCAGCGACCCAGTACGCCGGGTTGATAGCGCTTAAATCCAGTGCAGTGTCCCAAGCGATACCATCAGCGAACTGCACATTAACGTGGCCTCGAGCTTTGCCTTGGCCCGCCACCAGTTCCAGTTGCGGCATGAAGATTTTTTCGAGGTCGCCACTGAACGGCGTGTTGACGCTGAAAGCGCCAGCTGGCCCCGTGAGATCCGCCTTGATGTTGCCCAGGTACTTGCCGTCACTGTATGACACTTCACCCGTGAGCTTTTGCAAGTCGACGTCTGGCTTGTCAATCACGGGGTACAGGTTGTGCCAAGGGAATTGCAGCCAGTCGATCTTGGCCTCGGCACTCAAACCTGAATGCCAATCCACTTGGCCCGACAGCTTCAGGTGCTGCTGTGCATTAGCGGTCAAATCCAGCGCCGTAATTTGCGCACCTTTAGCGTCAACCCGCCCCTTAAGCAGGAGGTTCACGGGGGCTTGCTCGGCAGGCAAACTCGCACTGCCATTGAGCTCAAAGCCGTCAGTGAGGTCACCCTTGGCTGACAACACCAACTGATTGAATTGCAAGGTGTCGGGCAGCTCGCTGCTGGGGGCGAACTGAGCCGAAGTAACCGTCACTTGCGCAGGCAGATTTTCGGCCAACGGTTGCACTGCGCCGTTTAAATGAGCATTCAGATAGCCCGTGCTGTCCGCCGTCAGGTTGAGCGAGGTACGCAGGTTTCCGTCAACCTTTAGCGCCAGCGCCCAGGGCTTTTTATCTTGTTCCGGCAGGTTCACCGTGCCTTGTAAAGTCAAAGGCCAATCGCCAACGGGTTGTAATAGACCCGACAGTTCAACACTCAGGTCTTCACGCTCAACCTGCGCCGAGTCTATTTGAAGACCTTGGGCAGTCCATTTCGCGGCAATTTGCACGCCTTTGAGTTGTTCAACGCCGTCAAACACAATGCTGCCGACTTTGATCACGCCCACTTCTATTGCCAGTGGCAACTTCAGGTCAGGCAAGTTGATCGGCCCACTGCTGTCTTCGGTGCTCGGGGCAAACTGCAAACTGACTTTGTCAGCCTGCAGTTGGTCAATGCACAGGGTCATGCGCGTCAGGCATGAAGGCGACCAGGCAAAAATCGGCCGACTCACTTCAACGCGGTTAGCACCGGCCTCCCAGACCAGTTGATCCGCACTCCACTGCGCGCCAAGACGCCCGGCAAAGTTGTCGACCTGCAAACCAGGTACTTGGGTCAGCACCCAACGACTGCCCGCTTGCGTTCCCAAAATGACCCCGGCGCTGATCATCACTAGCAACAGCAACGTTAACAGCGCCAGACCTACAATTTTCAAACCACGAATCACAGTTCTGGCCCCATCGCGAAGTGCAAACGAACACCGCCATCGTCATCCAGCGCATGGGCCAGGTCGAGACGTATGGGGCCGACTGGCGAGATCCAGCGGATACCCACACCGACCCCGGTTTTCAAGCTAGGAAAGTCGAGGGTTTTAAAAGCGTTGCCTTTGTCGACAAACGCCGCCCACCGCCATTTATCTGCAAATTGATACTGATACTCAACACTGCCGGCTAACAGATAGCGCCCACCAATGCGATCACCGTCTGAGTTTTTAGGCGACAAACTTTGATAGTCATAGCCGCGCACACTTTGATCGCCACCGGCGAAGAAACGCAAAGACGGAGGGACCGAGTCATAACCGTTGGTGGCACTGCCGCCAAACTCAATGCGGCCCAGAAAGCGGTGCTTGTCCCACACCGTTTTCAAGGCCCTGAATTGAACATCGCCGTGCAACAGGTTGGTGTCTGACATCAACCCTTCCTTGGCCACTTGGGCGCTCAGATTAACGCTGTAGCCATGGCTGGGATCAATTCGGTTATCGCTGCGCAATACCGCGTAGGAGACGCCGGGCATCAACAAGGTGCTGATGCCGGAGTCATCACCCAAGCGGTATTCTTCGTGCTGCCATCGCAGAGAAACAACTCGCGTCCAACCGTTATCCAGTTTGCTGTGCCATTCCGGGCCGACCGTTAGCAGTTTGCTCAGGGTGTCGGTATTGGCAATTTCTTCGTACTGATAACCCGCGGCAAAGCGCAGTTTGTCCGTCAGCGGCGGATCGAGCGGGATGTCATACCAAGCGCCGATATTTTGCTTGGGCTGGGAAATTTCAGATTCAAAGCCGTAGCTGTCGCCCCGCGGATTGTCCCAGTGCCGAGTCCAGCTGGCTTTACCGCGTGGGCCGGTATCGGTTGAATAACCAAGACCCAAGGTCATGGTGCGCGGCTTGCGCGTGTCGAGGTCAACATCGACCGGGATCACTTGCCCCACGGCAGTACTCGGCGCCGCATCGACGCGTACTGTTTCAAAATAACCGCTCGATTGCAGGTTCTGGTTGAGCTCGGCCACCAACTCAGAGTCATAAGGGGTATTGGGCTTGAAGGGCACCAAGCGGTCCAGCAGGGTTTGATCAAAGGGGGCGTCACCGGCAAAAGTGACTTTGCCCAGTGAGTAACGCGGGCCGCTTTCGTAGATCAAGTTGATATCGGCAAACCCGCCTTTAGGGTCGACCAAGAGTTCGTGTTTAAGAAACTTGCCGTTAAAAAAACCATAGCGCAGCGCACGATTTTGGATCATGCGTTTGGCTGCTTCGTAGTTGCCCTGATTGAGCACGACACCAGGTTTAAGGTCATCACTGGCGGGGATTTGAAAGGCTTTAAGTGAGGCCGCCGGGCCTTCAACACGGACATTCACATTGCGCAGATGCACCGGCTCGCCGGGGTCAATCTCAAGCACCAGCCGCGGTTTGTCACCGCCCGTGACATCTGCTTCAATTTTAGGTTGGTAATAGCCTAAGGCCTGCAACGCTTTAAGGGCTTGGTCTTCAGCGCCACGCTTAAAACGCGACAAGGCCGCCTCGTCACGATCGCCGAGGCTGCCGATATAGCCTTCCACGTTGGCCTTGAGGGCATCGTTTGCCGGTTTGACTCTGACCACCAGCTCGCTTTGGGCAAACGCCGCAAAGCTGCTGATCAGCAGGACAACACCACTGGTAAATCTTCCTGGAAACTTCATAGGCGCGGATGCTATCACGGGCTGAGGGGGTCATAGAGCGCGCTAATCGGCAAAAGGTTGTCCTTAAGCCGTTGCAGCGTGTAACACCTGTGGCTTGGCGTGGAAAAATACATGTTCAACAACGGAGCCCAATGCCACCTCGCCAATCTCAACATAACCATGACGTTTATAAAACGCTTGGTAACGCGGGTTACTGCTGTCGAGTACAACACCTTCTGAGTGCTCGTCCACAGCGCACCAGTTATGCACCGCTTCGAGCAACTGCTCGGGGTAGCCCGCGTCTTGAAATTTTGGATCGACCGCTAACAGCGGCAACATATGCACCGCATCGCCCGGTACACAGGCCAAAACCGCTTGATGGTATTGAAGGTAACGCTGCGTACCCCGCAAGCCAGCGGTAATGATCATGCGCAGTTGCCACGCCCAACTTTCGGTAATACCCAAGCGCCGCTGCGGCGGAGCTATCAGGGCCACGCCTATCAGGCGATCATCAACCAGCAACCCCAGCGCGGGTAACTGTTGAAAAAAATGCTGTTTGACTAACGCCCGTACCGTGGCCCGAACGCGTTGCGCATAGCCCTTGCGATGCGCTTCAAACACATAACGAAAGGTTGGGTCATGTAGGTAGGCCTCATACAGCAAGGCACGGGTTTCTTTGGAGTAGCCCCTGTCGAGCATTTGTATCTGGCAGGTGGCATTCAGCGTTTGGGTCATGAAGGTCAATCTCCCTGGCGTCGCTTGGGTGCGGGCACTTCTCGTGTGTACGAGCCTGCAAGAGCCGCAACAGTTCCATCTTGCTGGATGCTTCCTACGTTAGCAGCCCATTTGCCCCACTGCACGCTGACCGCTAACATCGCAATTTTATTCAGGACTGCCAGCTCATGAAAATCGTTTCATTCAATATCAATGGCCTGCGCGCTCGGCCCCATCAGCTGGCAGCGCTGATCGAAAAGCATCAGCCGGATGTGATTGGCCTGCAAGAAACCAAAGTCAGCGACGATCAATTCCCCTTCGCCGATATTGAAGCCTTGGGCTACCACGTGTATTTCCATGGGCAAAAAGGTCATTACGGGGTTGCCCTGCTTTCACGCAAGCCCGCATTGGCGCTGCACAAAGGCTTTGCCAGTGACGAAGAAGATGCGCAGCGACGTTTCATTTGGGGCACCTATGCTGACGAAAATGGCCAGCCGGTGACCATCATGAACGGTTACTTCCCCCAAGGCGAAAGCCGCGACCATCCGACGAAGTTCCCGGCCAAGCAACGTTTTTACAGCGACTTGCAACAGTTGTTAGAAGGCCAGTTCAGCAATGAACAGCCGCTGGTGGTGATGGGCGACGTCAATATTTCCCCACAAGACTGCGACATTGGCATCGGCCCGGACAACGCCAAGCGCTGGCTAAAAACCGGTAAGTGCAGCTTTTTACCTGAAGAGCGCGAATGGTTTGAGCGCCTCAAGAACTGGGGCTTGGTCGATAGCTTCCGCTATTTGCACCCCGAGGTGGCAGATCGCTTCAGTTGGTTTGACTATCGCAGCCGCGGCTTTGAAGATGAGCCCAAACGTGGCCTGCGCATTGACGTGATCCTCGCCTCTCAGGGTCTACTGCCACGGCTCAAAGCTGCTGGGGTTGACTACGACCTGCGCGCTATGGAGAAGCCGTCAGATCATGCGCCGATCTGGCTGGAATTGAGCTGAACTGCCCCAAAAGCTCGCAGCCTTCGGCAGCTCCTACAGGGGTATTCGTCAGCTAAAAGCGCGCAACGGCTTTTTTCGTAGGAGCTGCCGCAGGCTGCGAGCTTTTGATCTCTAAAAACAAAAGCTCGCAGCCTTCGGCAGTTCAGAAGCCGATCAGGTAATTGAACTGAAACAATTTTGACTTAAATTGCTGGCATTTCTATGGCCCCACGAAGGTGCCCGCTAATGTTGCGTTTTAAGTCACTGATCCTGCTATGCGCAATCACGCAACTGGCCTTGGCTCGACCTGTTGCGGATTTGCGTATTCAGGGCTCTAACACCATCGGCGCCAACCTCAGCCCCGCGCTGGTGACCCAGATGCTGATTGAGCAAGGCTTTCACGATGTTCATAGCGTCCCGGTAACACCGCCCAATGAATACAGCATCGTGGCGACCAAAACCTTGGGCCAGCAGATCCGTGTCGATGTCAGTGCGCATGGCTCTGGCACTGGCTTTAGCTCACTCAAAGCAGGGCAAGCCGATCTGGTGGCTTCATCACGACCGATCAAAGACAGCGAACTGCTCGCGCTCCGAGCGCTCGGCGATCTAAAAAGCCCTGAAGCAGAGCATGTCATTGCCATTGATGGGCTGGCAATTATCGTGCACCCGCAAAACCCGTTAAGTCAGCTCAACACGGAACAGTTGGCCAAGGTCTTTAACGGTGAAATCAACACGTGGGAGGCATTGGGCGGTATTGGCGGGAGAATTAATCTGTATGCCCGAGATGATCAGTCCGGTACTTGGGACACATTTAAAGAGCTGGTGCTAAGCCCAGCCAACCACCCCCTGAGCGCCACCGCACAGCGTTTTGAATCCAGCGAAGCGTTGACCGATGCAGTCAGTCAAGACCCACATGCTATTGGTTTTATCGGCTTGCCTTACATTCGCAACGCCAAAGCTTTGGCCATTGTTGATGGGCCGTCGCAGCCAATGCTGCCACTCAACAGCCTGATCGCCAGCGAAGATTATCCGCTGTCTCGACGCCTGTTTTTTTATCTGCCGCCCACCAGCCAAAATGCACTGGCTAAGGCGCTAGTCACGTTCACGCAAAGCCCTAGAGGGCAGGCCATCGTGGCGCAAAATGGTTTTGTCGCACAAAGCGTCCGGGCCAGCCACGTTCAACCCGGCGCACACATGCCCGCGCAATATCAGGCACTGACCCATCAGGCCCAGCGTCTGTCGGTCAATTTTCGTTTTGCCGAAGGCAGCGCCACGCTCGATAACAAAGCCCGCCAAGATCTGTTACGCGTGATTGACTACTTAAAGTCGCACGACAAACTCAACAAACACGTGACGCTGGTGGGCTTTGGTGATGTCAAAGACAACCCTGAACGCGCACAACTGCTGTCAAAACTCAGGGCCATGACCGTGCGCCGTGAGCTGGAAAAGTTCGGCGTGGTGCTGCGCGATATTCGCGGCTATGGCGCGAACATGCCGGTGGCGACCAACACCGAAGATGAAGGCCGAATGAAGAATCGTCGGGTTGAGGTCTGGGTAGACTAAGGTGCCGCTTGCGCGTATTTAGCTAACTCAAACTTACCCACTGCCGCCCGGTGAACTTCGTCCGGGCCATCCGCCAAGCGCAACGTGCGTTGCATGGCGTACATGTAGGCCAGCGGGAAATCTTGTGAAACCCCTGCTCCGCCATGGATCTGAATCGCTCGATCAATCACCTTCAACGCGACGTTAGGGGCAACCACCTTAATTTGCGCGATCTCGCTTTTCGCCACTTTATTACCCACGGTGTCCATCATGTAGGCCGCTTTCAAGGTAAGCAGCCGTGCCATGTCGATCTCCATCCGCGAGTCGGCGATTTTGTCGATATTGCCGCCCAAGCGTGCCAACGGTTTTCCAAACGCCGTGCGCTGGAGCGAGCGCTGACACATTAGCTCCAATGCGCGTTCAGCCATGCCGATTGAGCGCATGCAGTGATGGATGCGGCCAGGGCCAAGACGGCCTTGGGCAATCTCAAACCCCCGCCCCTCGCCAAGCAAGACGTTTTCATAAGGCACACGCACATTATTGAACTGCACTTCGGCGTGCCCGTGCGGCGCATCGTCGTAACCGAACACCGGCAACGGGCGCACGATGTTCACGCCGGGTGTCTCGACGGGCACTAAGATCATTGAGTGCTGCTGATGCCGCGCATTGTCAGGATGACTCATGCCCATAAAGATCAGGATTTTGCAGCGTGGATCGCACGCCCCTGAGGTCCACCACTTGCGACCGTTGATTACCCATTCATCACCGTCACGCACGGCACGGGCAGCCATATTAGTGGCATCGGATGAGGCGACCTCCGGCTCGGTCATGGCGAACGCCGAGCGAATCTCGCCACGCAATAACGGCTCTAACCATTGTTGTTTTTGCTGCCCAGTGGCGTAGCGCACCAACACCTCCATGTTTCCAGTGTCCGGTGCGGAGCAGTTGAACGGCTCAGATCCGAGCATCGAGCGGCCCATAATCTCGGCCAAGGGCGCGTATTGCAGGTTAGTTAAACCGGCGCCCAGCTCAGACTCCGGCAAAAAAAGGTTCCATAGGCCCTCGGCTTGAGCCTTAAATTTGAGTTCTTCCATGATCGCAGTCGGCTGCCAGCGATCGCCTTCTGCCACCTGCTGCTCAAAAATCGCCTCCGCCGGATAGACATAAGCGTCCATGAACGCGATCACACGTTCGCGCAGAGCCTGAACTTTCGGTGAGTAAGCGAAATCCATAGGTGGCTACCTTTTACTGTGAATGCGAGTAGGCGTTGTCGTGATGCTAATTCAGCGTCGCGCCATTTACGCCGTGCATTAACAGTCTGTATGACCATTCATAAGCAAAATAAAACTCACCAGGCTGTCTTATTTCTAATAGCAAGAGCCCGCACCATGAATCTGAGCAAGGTCGACCTCAATCTGTTTATCGTCTTCGACGCCATTTACACCGAAGCCAATCTGACCCGCGCCGGACAAATTATCGGCATTACACAGCCTGCGGTCTCCAACGCGCTGGCCCGTTTGCGTGAAACCTTCAACGACCCGTTATTTGTGCGCACGGCTCAGGGCATGGTGCCTACGCCGATGGCGCAAAACATCATCAGCCCGGTTCGCAGCGCCTTGGCCTTATTGCGCGTATCGGTGCAAGAAAGCCGCACGTTTAATCCGTTACAAGCGAATAAGACGTTTCGTATCAGCATGACCGACCTGAGCGAGGCGGTTATTTTGCCGCCGCTGTTTCAGCGCCTGCGTCGACAGGCACCGGCGGTCGTGATTGAAAGCTTTTTGGCCCACCGCCGTGAGACAACCAGCGACCTAGCAGCAGGACGTTTAGATTTCACGATTGATGCACCGCTAAATGCTGATCTACAAGTGCGCCACATCAAGCTGATGGAAGACCGTTTTGTGTGCGCCATGCGCCAAGGCCATCCCTTGGCTAACAAGAGCAGCATCAACCTCGATGAGTATTTGGCGCTGACCCATGTACACATTTCGACCCGCCGCAACGGGCTGGGCCAAGTGGATTTGACGCTGGGTAAAATCGGTCTGCAACGCAAAATCACACTGCGCTCGCAGCATTACCTGATGGCCTCGAATGTTTTGCAGCAAACCGACATGGTCATGACCGTGCCAGAGCGTTTTGCTCGGCGCCACGGTTTACATTTTGTAGCGCTGCCTATCAGCGAGTTACCGAATGTGGAAACCCATTTGTACTGGCACGAAAGCACCGAGCAAGACCCAGCTAATCGCTGGATGCGCGAGCAATTGATAGAGGTGTGCCAGCAGCAAGTGGCGCTGGAGAAAAAGGCCGAGACACAGCGCTTGCTTGACGTAAACGTCAACTAACCCTTAGTTTTACGGCATGATCCTTTTAGAGCATGCCCATGAGCAGCCAGACGTACAGCATTTCCGATCTTGCCCGCGAACTTGATATCACCCCCCGCGCCATTCGTTTTTATGAAGAGCAAGGCATGCTTGCTCCCGAACGGCGGGGACAGGAGCGGGTGTATTGTGCGCGGGATAAAGTCAGCTTGAAGCTGATCTTACGAGGTAAACGCATCGGTTTTTCGCTGGCTGAATGCCGTGAGCTGATTGAGCTTTACGATCCAAGCAGCGGCAATCAGAAACAGTTGAACAGCATGCTGGCTAAAATAACCGAGCGCCGCGAACAACTGGAACAACAGCTTTTGGATATTCAGCAAATGCAACTTGAGCTGGATACCGCTGAAGAGCGCTGTATTCAAGCGCTTGAGCACACAATAAAAAATCAGACAGCCCTCTAAACATCCAACCCCTGTAGCGCGCTTGATCGCGATTTTTTGATCGTCCAAAAGCGCTCCCACAGGGCTAGCCATAGTGACAGGTGATCCCCCATGACATTCCCCACCCATGTACGCCTGATTGAAGTCGGCCCGCGCGACGGTTTGCAAAATGAAGCCCAGCCCATCAGCGTGGCCGATAAGGTGCAGTTGGTTAATGCCCTGACAGACGCCGGATTGGGTTATATCGAAGTGGGAAGTTTCGTCTCACCAAAGTGGGTGCCGCAAATGGCCGGTTCGGCTGAAGTCTTTGCCCAGATCAAGCACAAGCCGGGCGTTGTCTATGGGGCACTGGCGCCGAATATGCGTGGTTTTGAGGACGCCGTCGCCGCTGGAGTAAAAGAGGTTGCCGTGTTCGCGGCCGCGTCGCAAGCGTTTTCACAGCGCAATATTAATTGCTCGATCAGTGAAAGCCTGGAGCGGTTTGTGCCCATCATTGAGGCCGCCAAACAACATGGCATCAGCGTGCGCGGTTATGTTTCTTGCGTACTGGGTTGCCCGTATGAAGGCCAAGTGTCTGCACAACAAGTCGCCGCTGTGGCCAAAGAGCTATACGCCATGGGCTGTTACGAAGTGTCACTGGGTGACACCATCGGCACCGGCACCCCAACCGCAACCCGCACGATGTTTGAGGCCGTAGGGGCGTTTATCCCACGCGAAAAACTCGCCGGGCACTTTCATGACACCTACGGACAGGCACTGGTCAACATATACGCCAGTTTGCTCGAAGGTATAAACGTCTTCGACAGCTCGGTTGCGGGCTTGGGCGGCTGCCCGTATGCAAAAGGCGCCAGCGGTAACGTTGCGACTGAAGACGTGCTGTACATGCTCAACGGTATGGGCATTGAGACGGGGGTCGACATGGACAAACTGCTACTGGCCGGCGAGCACATCTGCAACGTGCTGGGACGTGTTACCGGGTCACGGGTGGCGAAGGCTCGTGAGGGCTAAAAAGTGTGGCTTTGTGTTACCGCACCCTCACCCAAACGAGTAACACGGAAACAAACCGGCCCTTGTCCAGGCCGGTTTTTTAATACCTTAAATTTCAAGTCATTGATTTTAAAGGGTTTTATAAAGTTGGCACGGCTCCTGCTATCTCTATGGCATAACAAGAATAAAAACCGCAGCAACATAATAAGAACAATACGAAACGACTCTGACATAACAAAAACAACACGGCAGAGACGCAGCTAACAGATTTTTTTGGAGAAGGTTTACTTTTCCGGGGAGCTTAAGAGCCACCTCGCAACCGGGCAGAGAACAATAAAACTACCCTCAGGTAGCACCCGTTCAGGTTGGATCACAGGTTTGATAGCCAGTGATAAAAGTGGATCAGCGCTCAAAAAAATACGTTTGCTCTTGATCCCGAATGGGGATCGCCAAAAACGCAGCAAAGGGTGAGTTCCAAAAACAACAATAAACCGCCCTTCAATAATAAAAAAAGAGCACGCAACGACACGTTAAAGGGGAGCTTAGGCTCCCCTTTGTGCTTTCTGCATTTCCCTGTGTAGGAGCGAACTTGTTCGCGATCTTATGACCTTCAAAAGCATAAGATCGCAGCCATCGTACCTCGGCAGTTCCTACAGGACCTACACGTTGCGAATCTCCAGAATACTGATTTCGCGCATTTTGAATTTTTGGATCTTGCCCGTCACGGTCATCGGAAACACCTCAACAAACTTGAAGTGGCGAGGCGTTTTGAAGTGGGCGATCCGCGACTTGCACCAGGTTTGCAGCTCAAGTTCGTTGGCCGTATGCCCTGGATGAAACTTGATCCACGCCACAATTTCTTCGCCGTATTTCTCATCAGGAATACCAATCACCTGCACATCGGCTACCGCAGGGTGAGTGAAAAAGAACTCTTCCAGCTCACGTGGGTAAATGTTCTCTCCGCCACGGATGATCATGTCCTTGTTACGCCCGACAATGCGCACATACCCCTGTTCATTCATTTCGGCCAAGTCACCCGTGTGCATCCAACCTTCATTGTCGATGGCTTCAAGGGTCGCCTGCGGGTTGTTCCAATAGCCCAACATCACACTGTAACCACGGGTGCACAACTCTCCGATCTCACCTCGAGCAACGACATTACCTTCGGCGTCGATCACCTTGTTTTCAAGGTGTGGCTGGGTACGCCCAATGGTCGTAACACGCAACTCCAGATCATCATCAGGCCCGGTCTGCATAGACACCGGGCTGGTTTCGGTCATGCCATACGCGATTTGCACCTCGCGCATGTGCATCTCACTGATGACGCGGCGCATCACTTCTATCGGGCAAGTTGCGCCAGCCATGATCCCGGTACGTAGGCTCGATAAGTCAAAATCGGCACGCTGCGGATGGTCGAGTAAGGCAATAAACATAGTCGGCACCCCGTATAACCCGGTGGCCCGCTCCTCAGCGATAGCTTGCAGAGTGTGGGTCGGGTCAAAGGCCTCACTCGGGTAAATCATGGTGGTGCCATGGGTCACACAACCCAAGTTACCCATCACCATGCCAAAGCAGTGATACAACGGCACCGGAATCACCAGTCGGTCTGCGGACGTCAGCCCCAGACTCTCGCCTACCATGTAGCCGTTATTAAGGATGTTGCGGTGACTGAGGGTCGCGCCCTTGGGGAATCCGGTAGTACCCGAGGTGTATTGAATGTTCACCGGCTCGTCGAGCTGCAAACTGGCCTGCCGCGCATACAGGTCTTGTGCCTTAACGCCTTGGGCTAATGTGGCCAACTGCGGCCAAGGCAAGAAACCCGCCGGGGGCTGAGCGTCGAGACTGATCACGCCGCGCAAATCTTCGAAACACTGACTCTCAAGCTGCCCAACCGGATGCTCGCCCAACTCCGGGAGCAACGTCTGAAGCATGGCGTGGTAGTTCGAGGTTTTGAACGCACTCGCACTGACGATCCATTGGCACGCCGATTGTTTGAGCACGTACTTCAACTCTGACAAGCGGTATGCCGGATTAATATTGACCAAGATCACGCCAATTTTCGCGCTGGCAAATTGGCAGATAAACCACTCGGCACAGTTAGGCGCCCATACGCCCAAACGATCGCCCTTTTGCATGCCCAGCGCCAGCATCGCTCTGGCATGCACATCCACGGCCTGAGCCAACTGAGTCCAGTTGTAACGCTGATGTTGATGACGCACCACCAGCGCCTCACCTTTGGGGTAACGGGCAGTGGTTTGATCAAACGCCTGACCGATGGTCATCGCCAGCAACGGCTTATCTTGCGCGCCCTGGCTGTAACTGGGAACAGATTGCGGCTTCATGACAACTCCTTTTGTGATTGTTTTGGGAGTACGAGTAATGCGCTCACCCGCGCGTTCTCGCTGTACAGAGTCGCAGTTACTCTGAACCAAGTTGACGTTAACGTAAAGGTCGTTGACAGCTTTAAGCGCCAAGCTTACGTTAACGTAAAGCTTATCCATGGCGATGCTGTTAACGCCCCTACAAGAACAACGACCAAGGTGCCCCATGAGCTACCCGACTTTAAACTTCGCGCTAGGCGAAACCATCAACATGCTGCGCGACCAAGTGCAGTCTTTCGTAGCTGCCGAGCTGGCCCCACGCGCGGCACAAATCGACAAAGACAACCTGTTTCCGGCTGACATGTGGCGCAAATTTGGTGACATGGGGCTGCTCGGGATTACCGTATCTGAAGAGTACGGTGGTGCTGGCCTCAGCTACTTGGCCCACGTGGTTGCCATGGAAGAGATCAGCCGCGGCTCTGCCTCGGTAGCCCTCTCGTACGGCGCACATTCAAACCTGTGCGTGAACCAGATCAACCGGAACGGTAGCCATGCACAAAAACTTAAATACCTGCCCAAGCTAATCAGCGGCGAGCACATTGGTGCCTTGGCCATGAGCGAGCCAAACGCTGGTTCAGACGTGGTGTCAATGAAATTGCGTGCCGACAAGCGCGGTGAACATTTCGTGCTCAATGGCAGCAAAACCTGGATCACCAACGGCCCTGACGCCAACACGTATGTGATTTACGCCAAGACCGACCTAGAAAAAGGCCCACACGGTATCAGCGCGTTTATTGTCGAGCGCGACTGGAAAGGCTTCAGCCGCAGCACCCATTTCGACAAGCTAGGCATGCGCGGCTCTAACACCTGCGAGTTGTTTTTTGACGACGTTGAAGTTCCGCAAGAAAACTTACTAGGCCCCCTCAACGCAGGGGTAAAAGTATTAATGAGCGGCCTCGACTACGAACGCGTCGTTCTCTCGGGCGGCCCGACCGGGATCATGCAGGCATGCATGGATCTGGTGGTGCCGTATATCCATGACCGCAAACAGTTTGGCCAGAGCATTGGCGAATTCCAGCTAATCCAAGGCAAGGTTGCGGATATGTACACCCAGCTCAACGCTAGCCGCGCCTATCTGTATGCGGTTGCCGCAGCCTGCGAGCGCGGCGAAACCACACGTAAAGACGCCGCTGGGGTGATCTTGTATAGCGCTGAACGCGCCACCCAAATGGCTCTCGACGCCATTCAGATTCTGGGCGGTAACGGCTACATCAATGAGTTCCCCGCCGGGCGTCTGCTGCGTGACGCCAAACTGTATGAAATCGGTGCGGGCACCAGCGAGATCCGTCGCATGCTGATTGGTCGCGAACTCTTTAATGAGACGAAATGAATTTCGTCAGGTGTCGGTCGCTGGGCGACTGCTTCAAGTTTCAAGCTGCCAGTAAGCGCAAGGGCCTCTAGCCCTTGCGCTCTACACTTGGCGTTTGAGGCTTAGCGCTTGCAGCTTGTCTGCAACACTTTTTGGAATAAACCCATGATTTTGAAGACGACGGTCAACCCGCGCTCAGCGGAGTTCGCAACTAACCGCGACGCCATGCTCAAACACGTCGACGCTTTGCACGCGTTGCTTGAGCACGTGCAGCAAGGCGGCGGCGCCAAGGCACAAGAACGTCACACCTCACGCGGTAAGTTACTGCCCCGCGAGCGCATTGAACGCCTGCTCGACAGCGGCTCACCCTTCCTGGAACTGAGCCAGCTTGCCGCCTACGGCGTGTACGGTGAAGACGTTCCGGCAGCCGGAATTATCGCGGGTATTGGTCGGGTTGAAGGGGTGGAATGCATGATTGTGGCCAACGATGCCACGGTCAAAGGCGGCTCTTATTACCCACTTACGGTAAAAAAGCACCTGCGGGCACAGACCATTGCTGAACAAAATCGCTTGCCCTGTATTTATTTAGTGGACTCGGGCGGCGCCAACCTGCCGCGCCAGGATGAAGTATTCCCAGACCGCGAGCACTTTGGGCGGATTTTCTTCAATCAAGCCAACATGAGCGCGGCTGGGATCCCGCAAATTGCGGTGGTCATGGGGTCGTGCACCGCCGGCGGTGCCTATGTGCCCGCCATGGCCGACGAAGCGATTATGGTGCGCCAACAAGCCACGATTTTCTTAGCCGGGCCACCTTTGGTTAAAGCAGCAACCGGCGAAGTGGTCAGTGCAGAAGATCTGGGCGGTGCTGATGTGCACTGCAAGGTTTCTGGCGTCGCCGACCATTACGCCGACAGTGACGAGCATGCTTTGGCGCTTGCCCGACGCAGCGTGGCCAACCTCAATTGGCGCAAATTGGGTCAAGTGCAATACCGCACACCCTTGGCGCCGCTCTACCCCGCTAACGATCTGTACGGCATCGTGCCGGCGGATGCCAAACAGCCTTTTGATGTTCGCGAAGTCATCGCCCGGCTGGTGGACGGTTCGGTACTCGATGAGTTCAAAGCATTATTCGGCACCACGCTGGTCTGTGGCTTTGCGCATTTGCACGGCTACCCAGTGGCGATTCTGGCCAACAACGGGATTTTGTTTGCAGAAGCCGCACAAAAAGGCGCGCACTTTATTGAACTGGCCTGCCAGCGCGGCATTGCCCTGGTGTTTTTGCAAAACATCACAGGCTTTATGGTCGGACAAAAATATGAGGCAGGCGGCATCGCTAAGCACGGCGCCAAGCTAGTCACTGCGGTGGCTTGCGCCAAAGTGCCCAAGTTCACCGTGATCATCGGCGGCAGTTTCGGCGCAGGTAATTACGGGATGTGTGGGCGCGCTTACGACCCGCGTTTTCTCTGGATGTGGCCTAACGCCCGGATCGGGGTGATGGGCGCGGAGCAAGCCGCCGGAGTTCTGGTGCAAGTTAAGCGCGAGCAGGCTGAGCGCAACGGCTTGCCATTCAGTCGCGAAGACGAAGCCGAGATCAAACAACCGATCCTCGATCAATACGAGCATCAGGGCCACCCTTACTATTCCAGCGCCCGTTTGTGGGATGACGGCGTTATTGATCCAGCCCAAACCCGTGAGGTCTTGGCGCTGGGCTTGTCGGCAGCATTGAACGCCCCCATCGAAGCCACGCGTTTTGGCGTGTTCCGCATGTAAGGCCACTGAAAGGACTACGGACATGAACGACTTTAATACCCTTGAACTGCAGACCGATCCCCGAGGTTTCGCGACCTTGTGGTTGAGCCGTGAGCACAAGAACAACGCCTTTAACGCCGAGATGATCCAAGAGTTGATCGTTGCGCTTGGTAAGGTTCAGAGCGATGACAGCTTGCGTTTCCTCCTCTTACGCGGGCGCGGCAAACACTTTAGCGCGGGCGCCGATCTAGCCTGGATGCAGCAATCAGCCGAGCTCGATTACAACACCAACTTGGACGACGCACGGCATTTGGCCGAACTGATGTACTCCTTGGCTAGGCTGAAGATCCCAACCTTGGCGGTGGTGCAAGGTGCAGCGTATGGCGGTGCGCTGGGCCTAATCAGTGCCTGTGACATGGCGATTGGTACCGATAATGCGCAGTTCTGTTTGTCCGAAGTTCGTATTGGTCTGGCCCCCGCAGTGATTAGCCCGTTTGTGGTGCAAGCGATTGGCGAGCGCGCTGCACGACGTTTCGCCCTGACCGCAGAGCGCTTCAGCGGTCAACGCGCGCGCGAGCTGGGGCTGCTTTCAGAGTGTTACCCCGTGGCAGAGCTTGAACAACACATCGCTCATTGGGTCGACAACCTTTTACTCAACAGCCCGCAAGCCATGCGCGCCTGCAAAGACTTGCTCCGTGAAGTCAGCCATGGGGCGCCAACCCCGGCAATTCGCCGCTACTGCGAAAATGCCATTGCACGGATTCGAGTCAGCCCCGAAGGCCAAGAAGGCTTACGTGCATTTCTGCAAAAACGTAATCCGCGTTGGCAAACCAGCCCTTCCATTCTGGAGCCGCGTTCATGAGCGCCCCTCTTATTACCTCTGTATTGGTGGCCAATCGCGGCGAAATAGCCTGCCGGGTGATGCGCACCGCCAAGGCGCTTGGCCTCACCACCGTTGCGGTACACAGCAACACTGATCGCGATGCTCGGCATTGTCGCGAGGCCGATATCTGTGTGGATCTGGGGGGCAGCAAGGCCGCCGACAGCTACCTTAAAATCGACAAGATTATTGCCGCGGCTCAGGCCAGCGGTGCACAGGCAATTCACCCGGGTTATGGCTTTTTATCTGAGAACGCCGGTTTTGCGCGTGCAGTTGAAGCGGCAGGGCTGATTTTTCTCGGGCCTCCCGCCACAGCCATTGATGCCATGGGCAGTAAGTCCGCGGCCAAAGCCTTGATGGAAACTGCCGGAGTCCCCTTGGTGCCGGGCTATCACGGCGAAGCGCAAGATGTTGAGACTTTTCTCCTTAGCGCTGAACGTATCGGCTACCCGGTATTGCTCAAAGCCACAGCAGGTGGCGGTGGCAAAGGCATGAAAGTAGTCGACGATGTTAGCCAGCTGGCTGACGCCTTGGCCTCGGCTCAGCGTGAAGCGCTGTCTTCGTTCGGCGACGAGCGAATGCTGGTCGAGAAATACGTCCTCAAACCTCGTCACGTAGAAATCCAGATTTTTGCCGATCAACACGGCAACTGCCTGTACCTCAACGAGCGCGACTGCTCGATCCAGCGCCGTCACCAAAAAGTGGTTGAAGAGGCCCCAGCGCCCGGTCTGAGCACAGAGCAGCGCCGCGCAATGGGTGAGGCAGCCGTACGCGCTGCCCAAGCCATTGGCTATGTCGGTGCAGGCACCGTGGAATTTTTGCTGGATGCGCGTGGCGAGTTCTTCTTTATGGAGATGAACACCCGTCTGCAAGTTGAACACCCTGTGACCGAAGCCATCACTGGCTTGGACCTAGTGGATTGGCAAATCCGTGTAGCCCGCGGCGAAGCCCTACCCATCACTCAGGCGCAAGTGCCTTTGCACGGGCACGCAATTGAAGTGCGCTTGTACGCCGAAGACCCCAGCAACGACTTTTTGCCCCAAACCGGACGGCTTGAGGTCTATCGCGAGCCTGCGGCCGGGCCAGGGTGCCGGGTTGATAGCGGCGTGAGTGAGGGCGATGAAATTTCACCCTTTTACGACCCGATGCTCGGCAAGTTGATTGCTTGGGGGGAAGATCGCGAACAAGCCCGCCTGCGGTTGCTGGCGATGCTCGATGAATGTGCTATTGGTGGCTTGAAAACCAACCTGAGCTTCCTGCGGCGCATCATTGGGCATCCAGCCTTCGCGGCCGCCGAACTGGATACAGGATTTATCCCTCGCTATCAGACGCAATTACTGCCGCCTACCCAGCCATTACCACCGGCCTTTTGGGAAGCTGCCGCTCAAGCATTCCAGCAAAGCCTGACACCTCAGCAGCGCAACGATGACCCGACTTCACCGTGGGCATCACGCTTGGGCTTTCGCAATGGCCTGCCCGCCAAGACTTTGCTCGTCTTGAGTGCCAATGATCAATGCCACAAGGTCAGCCTCGGTGAAACCAATACGACATTGCACAACGAACAGTTGATGACCGAACACAACGGTGTACGCCGTCAACACCTCGCGATACGTCGCGCCGACACCCTCTATTTACGCTGGGAGGGGGACGTACACAGCGTCAGCCTCTACGACCCGATAGCCGCTGCGAGTGCCAACCACGGGCAACAAGGCGGTTTGACTGCCCCAATGAATGGCAGCGTGGTGCGAGTGCTGGTAGACGTAGGTCAAGCAGTCGACGCGGGGGCACAGTTAGTGGTGTTGGAGGCGATGAAAATGGAACACAGCCTGCGAGCGCCCCATGCTGGAGTAGTAAAAGCCTTGTTCTGTGGAGAAGGTGAAATGGTCAGCGAGGGAACGGCACTGATCGAGATGGAATAAAAAAACGGATACCGACAACGGTATCCGCTTTTTTTCTGGCGCCGTGCTCAGAACTTGGTAATGGCTTGCACAACCACGCCGATAATTGAGCACTGCTTGTCAAACAAAACTTTAGGGTAAGTCGGGTTGAGTGGCTTGAGATAAAGCTGACCGCTCTCTTCACTCAACTGCCTGAAGGTCGCCTCTGTGGAGTCAGGCGTGCGAGCAATCACCATTTTGCCTGGTTCGGGCTCAATGTCAGGATCTACCAGAATCATCATGCCTTGCGGAACGCTGACGCCCATTGGAGCCGTCATCGCATCGCCCATTACCTGTAACCAAAATGCCGCCCCTTTAGCGTAATAGTCACTGACCTCAAACATCGCGGCCGGCTCATAGCCTAGCAGTACCTTCTCGTTGATTTGGTCCGCGACCGACCAGTCGCTAACTGGATAACGGAAGGCAGACGTTATGTCGTAAGTGATCTCATCGACACCCGACTCATTAGCGGCGTGATTGCGATCACGAATCACCAAAGCGACTTCCAAGTGTTCCAGACCTAATGCCTGTAGCACTTTGTTCATCGTGGGCAAATCGGGCTGACGGCGTTTATTGAGCCAATGCCCAACGCCCCCTTGGGAAGCCCCAACGCGCTCGGCTAGTTTCTCTTGCGTGAGTTTTTGCTCGCGCAATTTTGTTCTGACTAAAGCGATCCATTTATCCATCTGCGGAACAATACGGATTGAAAATGAGCCAACAATACACATTCCGTATTATTTAAATCCATATAAAAAATACCTATTGTACTAATCTGGATTTGGACGATCCTATTAATCTTAGAAACGCAGGTAAATCATGCCCTCCATAACAAAAATCACCTCAGCGATTGAGCTCGATAGTGAGATTGAAGCGCTAAAAGACAACGCCGCTACCCAGCGCGCCCTTGACTATTATTTGAAACCAGCTGTTTCGCAGCCGCCTGTCGAGAAGAAAGTGTTTGTTGTAGGTGACGACGTGAGCCAAGAAGAAGCGTTGGTCACAGCCAGTGATTATTTGAGGTGCGGCATCAGCATGATGTATGGCACCGCAGAAACCCATGGGGGTGCTCACCGCGATCAATTTCTGGCCGTCGCTTTTATTGTCGAGTCCGCCAAGCAACTGCTAGACCGCGCGCTGGATATGCAGAAATTGCCTACTCAGTGAAGCGAGCAGCCATTCATAGCTCACAAGGATCTTGCTGTCAGTATCGAGCTAGAGCCTTCGAAGGGAGATGGAGAAAAAAACTTAGAGAAAGTGCAGAAAATCATTTGACTTGCAAATGATAATGATTACTATTGCAGGCAGCTGGTCGCGAGATCAGCCGATCATTCAAAGGACCTTAGGTCGGTCTTTCGAATAATCTCCTCATCAGGCTAATCACGGTTATTTGACCCGGCTTATTGCCGGGTCTTTTTTTTGCGGCCAGTTATCTGGCTCAGCGTGCTTCAGGCTAATGAAGTCTTGTGTGCGATCGGTTTTTTTCAGTGACCGCTACGATGCTGGCGATGATAGCAAAAGAACATCGACCAACGGAAGTCTAATACCCTATACCCTGGGCTTTATCGCGATTTTGAACTTGAGAATCACTCTCAAAAACGTTATCCTCGCGCCGCGTCAAGGATGACGCCCCCCTCGTTATCCTTCATTCTCCCCTCTTCAAAATTGCGTATTGGCTCATTGCGCTTGCGATGTAAAGTAACGCCCACAATTATCTGATTCTAGGATTTGGCGATGATCGTGGCGCCTTCCGCACTTCATATCAGCAGTGACTTTGACAGCGGTAACATTCAGGTATTGGATGCCAGCAACCCGCTGCACGTGCGTCTAGCGATAAAACCTGACGCCAAAAGCCCACACTTTCAATGGTTTCACTTCAATGTCCAGGGCTTGTGCGTGGGTCAGACCCACCGCTTTGAGCTGAGCAACGCCAGCCAGTCTTCCTACAACAAGGCTTGGTATGGCTATCACGCGGTTGCATCCTACGATCACGAGAAGTGGTTTCGCGTCCCTTCAGAATTCGATGGCACCGCTTTAAACTTTAGCCTTGAGGCTGAACAACCTCAGGTCTGGTTCGCCTACTTCGAGCCCTATAGCCGCGCTCGTCACGATGAGCTGATCAAAAACGCACTGCAATGGTCTGGTTGCGAGGTAGTGGCCGTCGGTAAAAGCGTCGAAGGTCGCGACATACCTTTATTGCGCAAAGGCACTGGTGCCAGCCGCAAACACAAGATCTGGATCATTGCTCAACAGCACCCAGGCGAACATATGGCCGAATGGTTTATGCAGGGTGTTCTTAAACGTTTGGAGCAAGGCAGCGACCCACAACTGCGTAAGTTGCTGGATCACGCCGATCTATACCTGATCCCCAATATGAATCCCGATGGCGCCTTCCATGGGCATTTGCGGACTAACGCCAATGGCCAAGACCTGAACCGCGCTTGGCAAAACACCGACCCTCTTGCCAGCCCTGAAGTGTTTTTCGCTAAGGAGCAGATGCTCAAGTACGGTGTCGACCTCTTTCTAGACATTCACGGCGATGAAGAAATCCCCTACGTATTTACCGCAGGCTGTGAAGGTAACCCCGGCTATACCCAACGTCTGGCAACCTTAGAGGAGCGTTTTCGCAGCCACCTCAGCCAACTGACCCGCGACTTCCAAACCGAGTATGGCTACCCGCGTGACGAGGCAGGCCACGCGAACATGACCTTGGCCTGCAACAGCGTCGGTGAGCAGTTTGACTGTCTATCACTGACGCTTGAAATGCCCTTTAAGGACAACAATGATGCGCCCGACGCATTGACCGGCTGGTCCGGCAAGCGCTCCATACAGTTGGGTAAAGATGTACTGAGTACCTTATCGAGTATGGTTCGCGAGCTCCGTTGACGCGCTGCCAACCGCGCACTTTCTTTTACGTATATGAGTTCCACTGCCTGCTTATGGATACCCTCGCTAAATTGCGCGCTGGCCAATTGGCTGGTGCTAAACGTCTGGATTTATCGTGCGGGCTGACTGAGTTCCCACAAGAGATTTTCCAACTAGCTGACACCCTTGAGATCCTCAATCTGAGTAGTAACGCACTTAGCAGCTTGCCCCACGACCTACACAGACTGAGCCACTTACGCATTCTGTTTTGCTCGGACAACGCGTTCACCGAGTTGCCCGCCTGCTTAGGGCAATGCGCGCAATTGAGCATGATCGGCTTCAAGGCCAATCAGATCGAAAGCGTTCCTAGTGCTGCACTGCCACCGCAGTTGCGCTGGTTAATCCTGACTGACAACCGCATTCGCCACCTGCCCGAGGCGTTGGGCCAGCGGCCACTGCTGCAAAAACTGATGCTGGCGGGTAATCACTTGCACGCGTTGCCTGAACGCTTGACCGAATGCAAGCGTCTGGAACTAATCCGCTTGGCGGCCAATCAATTCACCGAACTGCCTAATAGCGTACTGGCGCTGCCGAGTTTGTGTTGGCTGGCGTATGCCGGGAATCCGCTGCGCGAAGACGCCAGCGCGCTTCAAGAGCCAGACAACACACCTAACATCGACTGGTCGCAACTGACGTTTGAACAAAAGCTAGGCGAAGGTGCTTCGGGGATCATTTATCAGGCGCAATGGTGCGCACCTGACAAACCAGCCCGGTCCGTCGCCGTCAAACTTTACAAAGGCACTATCACTAGCGATGGTTCGCCGCTCAATGAAATGAATGCCTGCATTGCGGCGGGTCAGCATCCGAATCTGATCAACGTATTAGGCCGTGTTGCAGGTCACCCCGAAGACACGGCGGGCCTGGTCATGGAGTTGATCGACCCTTCTTTTATCAACCTTGGCGCCCTGCCCAGCTTTGATACGTGCAGTCGTGACGTCTACGCCGCCCATACCCGCTTCACCTACGACAGTGCCTTACGCATTGCCCGCGGTATTGCTTCGGCAGCCAAGCATTTGCATGCTCAAGGCATCTGCCACGGTGATTTGTACGCACATAATATTTTGTACCGCGATGACGGTGACTGCCTGCTCGGCGATTTTGGTGCGGCGTGCTTCTACGCTCGCGACAACAGCCCGCAAAGCCGCGCACTACAACGTATTGAAGTCCGAGCTTTCGGGGTTTTGCTGGGGGAGCTACTGGAGCGGCTCGACTCAGACCTAAGCGATCAACAAAGCGCGCTGTGGCAAGACTTAGTGCAGATTTGCACACAGCCAGACGTATTGGCACGGCCAGATTTCACCGCGATCAACAAAGCGTTGGCCTCCCCCCTGTAGAAGCGAGCTTGCTCGCGATCTTTTGATCTTCAACAGATCGCGAGACGAGCGCCTACAGGGAGGGCTACAGGTCAATCGTAAGGGTCATTACTACGCCAGCGCGACGAACATTTCCTGCACATCGTCCTGCTCTTCCAGCTTGGCCAAAAACTCCTGAACCTCAGCCATTTGCTCGTCGCTCAGACCGGTCACCGGGTTTTTCGGCAGATAGCCCAGTTTGGCCGACAGCACAGTGAAACCTTGCTCTGGCAACGCTTTTTGTACTGCATCCAAATCGGTAGTTTCAGTGATAAACAAAGTCGTACCTTCTTCCTCACCTTCCTCAAAATCCTGAGCGCCAGCTTCGATAGCGGCCATTTCAGGATCCGCATCCGGCGTGTCGGGTTTAGCTTCGATCAACCCCACATGGTTGAAGTCCCACGCCACCGACCCCGAAGCGCCCAATTGGCCTTTACGAAATGCTACGCGGATCTCGGCAACGGTACGGTTGATGTTATCGGTCAGGCACTCAATGATTAACGGCACCTGGTGCGGAGCAAAGCCTTCATAGGTCACGCGGTGATATTGCACCGCTTCAGTACCGATACCCGCACCTTTGTTGATCGCACGCTTGATGGTGTCAGCGGGCATCGACGCTTTTTTAGCCTGCTCATAGACCAGACGCAAATGTGAGTTCATGTCCGGGTCTGCGCCGTTGCGGGCTGCAACGGTCAGCTCCTTGGCCAATTTGCCAAAAATTTTCCCGCGGCTGTTGGCGGCGTCCGCTTTGTGTTTAACCTTCCACTGTGCGCCCATAACTCATTCTCTCAATCAGGTGTGTCGCGGCAGTTTGGCCGTCGAATGGGCGCAAGTTTATACGGCTGAAAGTCGTCAATCGACCAAAAAATCTAAATTACAGCGCCAGCTCCATAAACGCTTTGATCAGTCGCAGCTCAGCACGCCGCTCTAAGCAACCGAGCATATGTTGGTTAATCAGCCCTGATCCGTTGATCGGCACGGCGCCGACCCGTGGGTCGTAGCTGACCTCAGCCGACGACACGATGCCCACGCCCAACTGCGCCGCCACGGCTTCTGTTACAGCCTCGCGGCTGTCCAGCTCCAACAACACACGAGGTTTCACTCCGGCGTTATCACACGCTCCATCAAAAGTACGCCGCGTAATCGAGTTCGGCTCTCGCAAGACCATGATGATGTCGTGCAGTTGGGCAATATCGACGCCCTGCGCCAGCGCCAACCATGGATGGCTGGCGGGCACCAACGCGCAAATTCGCGACGTTTGCAGTGCGCGCAACGTCAGCCCTTTACGCGGTTCGACTTCAGTTAACACGGCCACATCAACGTGCTCGGACAGCAGCGCGGCCAAGGTTTCTTGAGCGTTACCCAGACGCAAATTAACAGTAACGCCCGGAAACCGCTCGCGCAGACTCGCCAACATCGGCATCACCCTGTGCGGGCCATCGGCAGCGACCTCCAGCCGCCCGGTGAGGAGCTGGCGATTAGCCTCCAGCAACACCTGCGCCTCATCCACCAAACCAAACATGGCCCGCGTGATAGAGGCCAACTTCATGCCCTCCTCAGTCAGTTCTACACGACGCGCTGTACGTCGCAGCAAGGTAATTTGGTAATGCTCCTCCAAAGCCTTGATATGTCCGGTTACGGCGGGTTGGCTGATAAACAACCTGGCGGCGGCCCGCGTAAAGCTGCCTTCGCGGGCCACGGCATCAAAGGCGCGAAGCTGAAATAAATTCATAGGTATAACTCTGGCCGATAGCTGAGATAACAACAAACAATTTGATTGATACCAGCACAAACTGCAACGTATGCCCTGTATTCAATTGCTATCCCAAGCGTGTGAGGAATTCAGAATGCCCCCTGCTGCGCCAATCCTACTGACCCCAGGCCCTTTGACCACTTCTGCGCGCACCCGTCAGGCAATGATGCTCGACTGGGGCTCTTGGGATGACAGCTTCAACCAGTTGACCGCCAGCCTATGCGAGCAATTACTCGCGATCATCAACGCCGCCAACACCCACCACTGCGTGCCAATACAGGGCAGCGGTACTTTCGCAGTCGAAGCCGCAATTGGCACCTTGGTGCCTCGCAACGGGCATGTGCTGGTATTGATCAACGGCGCCTACGGCAAACGGCTAGCGAAAATCTGCAAAGTGATAGGCCGTCGCTTTAGCACCTTTGAAACAGCCGAAAACCAGCCGACTACCGCCGCCGATGTTGATCGCTTGTTGAACGCTGATCCGCGCATCAGCCATGTGGCTTTAATCCACTGCGAAACCAGCACCGGCATCTTGAACCCACTGTCCGACATAGCGGCGGTGATCGCCCAGCATGGCAAACGCCTGATTATCGACGCCATGAGTTCATTTGGCGCCCTGCCTGTAGACGCACAGCACGTACCGTTTGACGCGTTGATCGCCGCCTCAGGCAAATGCCTTGAGGGCGTCCCGGGTTTAGGCTTTGTGTTCGCCCGTAAAGAATCACTGGCCAATGCCCAGGGTAATTGCCACTCGCTAGCAATGGACCTGCAAGACCAATACGCCTACATGTCCAAGACCGGACAATGGCGCTTCACGCCCCCCACTCATGTGGTCGCGGCACTGCACGAAGCCTTGCTGCAATACAAGGAAGAAGGCGGTTTACCTGCACGTCATAAACGTTACGCAAACAATTGCCAGACCCTACTCAATGGCATGGCTCGCTTGGGGCTGCGCAGCTTCTTGCCTGAGGCGATCCAGGCGCCAATTATCGTGACCTTCCACGCTCCGAAAGATCCGCGCTATCAGTTCAAAACCTTCTACGAGCGGGTTAAGGCCAAGGGTTTCATTCTGTATCCCGGTAAGTTGACCCAAGTCGAAACGTTCCGCGTCGGTTGTATCGGACAGGTCAATACCATCGACATGCACGCCGCGGTCAAAGCCATCGCCGACGTGCTGCGCGAAATGGAAGTGCTGGATATTTGATTCAGCTCCCACCTCACAACACCCCTTTACCTCGCGCAGCCGAGGCTGCTCATACAGGATGTACAGACATGAACTACAGCAACCCAAGCACACTTCAGGCAGCGATTTTCGACTGGGCCGGTACTGTGGTCGACTTTGGCTCCTTCGCCCCGACTCAGATCTTTGTTGAAGCCTTTGCCGAATTCGGCGTGCAGATGTCCATAGATGAGGCACGCGGCCCCATGGGCATGGGGAAATGGGATCACATACGCACCCTTTGCGATCAGCCACAGATCAGCGAACGCTACAAAAAAGCATTTGGCCGTACACCGAGCGACGACGATGTGACCGCGATTTACCAGCGCTTCATGCCACTGCAAATCGAAAAAATCGCCGAGCACTCGGCGCTGATTCCTGGCGCACTGCAGGCCATCGCCAACCTGCGTGAGCAAGGCATAAAAATCGGCTCGTGTTCGGGTTATCCCGCGCAGGTCATGGCCAAAGTCGTCGAACTGGCCGCCACCAGCGGCTACGTCGCTGACCACGTGGTGGCGACTGATGAGGTGCCCAATGGCCGTCCGTGGCCTGCTCAAGCCTTGGCCAACGTGATTGCAATGGGCGTTGATGATGTCGGTGCATGCGTCAAAATTGACGATACCGTACCCGGCATCCTTGAAGGTCGACGGGCGGGCATGTGGACAGTGGCACTGGTGTGCTCCGGTAATGCGCTGGGCCTGACTTACGAGCAATACCGCGCGCTGGACTCCGCCACCTTGGCCACAGAGCGCAAACGCATTCACGCCCTGTTCGAAGGTTCACGCCCGCATTACCTGATCGACACCATCAACGACCTTCCCGAAGTTATTGCCGACATCAACAAGCGACTGGCACAGGGCGAAATGCCGCAAAGCAGCTAAATAAGAACAGGCAGACGACTGGGCGCGGCTTAGTCGTCTATCGGTTCACCTGCATGATTCTGGCTCGACACAGGGCATGAACTGCGATGCAGACAGGCATCAGTTTTTGTTTAACTGCTCAACCCACTGGCTGTAAGCATCAATAAATGTCTGCAAAAACGGTCGGGTTTTTTCTGACACGGTTCCAGACTCATCAAAAACGCTACCCGCCCCACCTAGGTAGGCTTCTGGCTGTTGCATACAAGGAACATTCAGGAATACCAGCGATTGACGCAAGTGATGGTTGGCACCAAAACCACCAATGGCACCCGGCGAAACGCTAATAACGGCACCCGGCTTGCCACCCCAGACGCTTTTACCATAGGGACGTGATCCTACGTCGAGGGCGTTTTTAAGCGCAGCCGGAACCGAGCGATTGTATTCCGGGGTTACAAACAGCACTGCATCGGCGGCTCGCACCTGATCTCGAAAAGCACTGTAGGAGGCTGGCGGCGTTGAGGTTTCAATGTCTTCGTTGTACAGCGGTAAGTCGCCTATCTCGACGATGTTCAACTTCAGGTTAGCCGGAGCTAGATCAGCCAAAGCATGGGCCACTTTGCGATTGAGTGATTCTTTTCTCAAACTACCGACTAGCACTGCAACGTTGTAGACCTTGCTCATAGAAAACTCCGAGTCTGTGGCTGTAGGAAGAGTAGTTATAGATGATCAAACAGCTTTCTTGCAGAGAGGTTCACCTTAATTTCCTGCAAGCCTGTAAAGTAGCCAGACTATTTTTTCCCTATCGTTAAACTTCCCCTACTGATCAACGGTCTACAGAACCGCAAATTGGGTGTTTATCTCCAGAGGTTCTCTACAAATGGCGGCAGTTCTAGTTGGGCAATTTCATGCAAGAGACGCGGAAGGCCGTGTCTACTCAGTGCATGAATTTGAAACAGAGGTAGAGGGTCAGGCTGTGACCACTTATAAGCTGGCTATTGGCGATCGCGTCACAAAGATCAATGAGAATGAGTTCCTGTTGGTCCAGTCAGACATTCAACTGACTCGCGACTCGGAAACCTCAGCGACTAAAAAGCCTGATGCCCTAGTGACACCGGAATAAAACGCTGCTACCGGCACATCACTGAAGTCACAGGAAGAGACTGGGATCAAGCTTGGCGAGGTTCAACTTGATCCGCGGAATATGGATTTCAGCATGCGTTTACGTCACATCGAAGTGATCCAGGCCATCTTGCAAACCGGCAGCCTCAACCATGCGTCCGAGCTACTGCAACTGCCTGTATCCACACTCGATTCCACACTGCATGAAGCCGAGCAACAGCTCGGCTTCATGCTATTTGCCAGCGTGCGCGGACGCCTCAAAGCCACCCGCGAAACGCTGCTGCTGCAACCGCTGATCAATCAGCTGTATGCAGATGCAGAACCACTTCACAGACTGAGTGAGGGCCTGCGCCAACATCATGAGCCCACCTTACGCGTGATCTGCAGTGAGACATTGGCCCAGCCACTGCTGCCAGCCAGCATTGCAATGCTCAGACGTCGATTCCCAGACACGCCAACAACCTTAAGCAGCCAGCCGTTGACTGAAATAGTACGCAGTGTGCTGATGGATGAGTGCGACGTCGGCTTGAGTTTGCAGCCTACAGAGCAGTTAGGCATTGATTGCCTGAAGTTGACCCAAGGCAAGGTACAACTCCTCGCACCTCACGGCTGGCTCTCACCCAAGCAAAAATACATTGCCCTGCAAGACTTGGCAGGGCAGGTAATGATTGGCCTGTCCCAGCACGACCCGCTGAGCCGTGCCCTAGACAGCAAGTTGCTCACATTGCGCCCAGCACCGGTGGTTCACATCGCGGTTCAAAACTATCAGATGATGCGCAGCATGGTAGAAGCTGGCGAAGGGCTGGCATTGGTTGATCCGTTTACAGCAATTGGCGCTAAAAGCAGCGGGCTTGATGTGTGCCCAGTGTCACCGGCGATTCCAGTAACGCTCTATGCGCTCATGCGTAAAGACACAGAGCCGTGTGCTGCGCTCAGATCCTTATTGGGCATCGTTCGTGAAAAAGCAGAAGCCTTACTGGCAGACCAAGGCGTAATGACGCTTTAGCGCACTGAATCACACACTGCTGGCGTAGCAGACTGCTTCGTGATCATTTGACTGATCAGCCACACACTCTTACGTTCGGTTCTCAAACAATAGATACCAAAAGATCGCCACCTCGCAGGTCTGAGGGTCTATCCCGCGATAGCGCAAGTAGTCGATACCGCCTACTTGATACCCGCAACGTTCATACAAGCGACAGGCGCCGATGTTGTTGTTTTGGGTTTCGAGCGTGATGCCTTGCAGTTTTTTTTTGTGGCTCCAGAACTTGACCACATCCAGCAATGATTTGGCCACACCATGACGGCGGCCACAGACTGCTACGGCCAGTTCGTCGACATGGGCAAAACCATTCCAGTTAGTGCTGACCACCACATGGCCCACCGGCTGATCATCTAGGTAAGCCATGAAAATCGCAGTGTCTGGCCCGCCAATGAAACTGGCAAATTCATCCGGATCTATGCCATAGCATTTGCGGTAAGGCGTGATCATGTCCAGAGGCCAGTGCTCGACCTTTTTATGACGGTCAGCACGGGCATAAGCATTAACTTCAAAACTGAAATCGTTGCCCCACACGTAGGGTGCAAACCCTTCATCAGCCAAACGGACCGAAACAACGGGGTCATTGGGGTTCAAAACCAAATGCATGAAAAATCCCTCTTTCTTGCGGTGAAATACCCCTGCAACTCGATTTCACACAATGTCACGGCGACAACAATAACCATAGATCTGCTAGTGGGTTTGAGCGTCGAGAAGTTGTGCCCACAACGACGGGCCACCTGCTGATTTGGCAATTGCCTGTAGGCGCGCCGCATGTTCGGCCAAGTCACTTTCACTTGCACGAATAATCCGGCCAGAGGGTCTGTCCGCTGACAAACGGCGAATTTCAGTGGCTTGGCTGCCAGAACTGTCGCCTGACTCATGACCATCCGAAGCATTACCGGCCAGCGACAAGCTGGTTTGCCCGCCGGTCATGGCCAGATAAACATCCGCCAGAATCTCGGAGTCGAGCAAGGCGCCGTGTAATTCACGGCCCGAGTTGTCGACGCCATACCGTTTGCACAAAGCATCCAAGCTGTTGCGCTGCCCAGGGTGGCGGGCCCGCGCCATCATTAGGGTGTCGAGAATGGAGCAGTGCTGGGTGATATCAGCGCGGTCGGTCTGCCCAATCAAGGCAAATTCGTTATTCAGAAAGCCAACGTCAAACGCCGCGTTATGAATGATTAACTGCGCGCCGGTTATGAACTCAAAAAACTCGTCCGCTACTTCACCGAAACGCGGTTTGCCGACCAGAAATTCGTTGGTGATACCGTGAACACCAATAGCGCCTTCGTCACTTTCACGATCAGGTTGCAAGTACACATGAAAATGACGACCAGTGAGACGGCGCCCCATTAACTCAACGCAACCGATCTCGATCACCCGATGACCGTCGGTGACGGGCATGCCGGTGGTTTCAGTATCAAGTACCACACTACGCATGCTGACTGCCCCTCATGTCCTCAACCCCACGGTTGGCCAACTGGTCTGCACGCTCGTTGCCGTGATGGCCAATGTGCCCGCGCACCCATTGCCATTTCACGGTGTGGCGGCTGACTTGCTCATCAAGCAGCTTCCAGAGATCGGCATTTTTTACAGGCTCTTTGGAAGCGGTCTTCCATCCACGCTTTTTCCAGTTAACCATCCACTCGGTGATACCTTTCATCACGTACTGCGAATCGGTGACCAACAACACTTCACACGGGCGCTTGAGCTCTTCAAGCCCGCGAATGGCTGCCATTAATTCCATGCGGTTATTGGTGGTGTTGGGCTCGCCACCCCAAAGTTCTTTTTCAACACCTTGGCAGACTAACAAAGCTCCCCACCCTCCAGGACCAGGGTTACCCTTGCAGGCACCATCGGTGAATATTTCTACGCTATCGCTCATTGCAAACTATCCAGAAAAAGCCACTACGGCCTACCAATCAAGTCGTGATGGCAGCGCCTGAGGCCGGGCAAACCCGACCGGCATTAGATTAGGGTTTTATATCAGGTCGGTTGACCTTGGCCATCTGCAAAGGGATTAACTTGCCCTTTAGTGCTCGACGCAGCGGCATGACGGGTCGCAAACCTACAACCATTTTGCGAGCCACCAAAACGTAGAAGCCACCGCCGGCCAATTGCCAGCTTCCGGCCTTGCGCTCCCAACCCGACAAACGGCCTTGCCACGCCTTGGAAGCAAGCGGCGGACGATAGCACCCGAAGCGGCGTTTCTCCAGCGCAAAGCCCAGTAGATTCAGCCAGTCGGCGACACGTGAAGGCGAAATACAGCGCGCCTTACGCAGGCCATCTTTGGCGAAAACATGCCGAAGGCCCCAACTGCTCCAAGGGTTAATACCGACGATCAACAAATGCCCACCGGGGCGGACACTGCTGGCCGCTTCACGCAACAAACCGTGAGGTGAAAGGCAAAAATCTAGACCGTGCTGTAAAACAACCACATCGGCCGCGTGCTCACATAAGGGCCAGGACTGCTCCTCGCAGATAATTTCAACCCCTGGCAAGGGCGCGCCCAAGCGGACATTGCGCTGAACTTGCGCGGCCTTCGGCGGCGTCTCAGCACCTGGACCGTAGTGCACCAAATACCCGCCAAAATAGCGTCCGAGCTCGTCCTCAAGCACCCGTTGCTCATCTTCTAGCAACAACTGGCCAAGGGGACCAGACAGCCATTCGCGGGCCGAACTAATCAGTGCCAGCCACTCAGGATCAGCCTGAGCCAATGGTTTATCGGTCATTGCTCCTCCACCTCGCCTTCAACCTTTTACAAGACTAACGCTTGGCTAGCGCGTCAATGCGGCTCGCAATCAAACGCCAACAGCCCCTAAGATGCGCCATTGTTTCGCACTTGGGAATTGCACCATGTTACAGATCGACGCTCTGCCCGCCTTCAGCGACAACTACATTTGGTTGTTACAGGATTGGACCCATAAGCGCTGTGCTGTGGTTGATCCAGGTGACGACGCCCCCGTCCTGAAGTGGCTCGACCAACATCCAGACTGGGTACTCAGCGATATTTTGGTCACCCATCACCACCTTGATCATGTCGGTGGCGTTGAGAAATTGCACCATCTCACAGGTGCCAAGGTCTGGGGCCCCGCCCTGGAAAATATACCGGCACGGCAAGTGGCACTTAACGATAACGACCAGATCAACGTTCTGGGCATTGAACTCAGCGTATTTCTGGTACCCGGCCATACATTGGGCCATATCGCTTATTACCACGCCGATGATTCAGCACCTCTGTTGTTCTGCGGCGACACCCTGTTTGCGGCCGGTTGCGGGCGGTTGTTTGAAGGGACTCCCGAGCAAATGCACCACTCACTGAGCCGACTAGCAACTTTACCCGCACACACCGCGGTGTACTGCACTCACGAATACACGCAAAGCAACTTGCGCTTTGCTCAAGCGGTAGAGCCAAACAACCCCGCTATTGCTCAGAGAGTTGTACAAGTTGAGACTTGGCGCGCTGAAGGCAAGATCAGTTTGCCATCAACTATTGCGCTCGAACTGCGCACTAATCCCTTTCTAAGGGCCAATGAAATATCTGTTAAAGAAAAAGCTGACGAGTGGAGCAACCAAGACAATGACTCGCCCGTGGCGGTCTTTGCCTGCCTGCGCAAGTGGAAAGATAACTTCTAATCTGGGCCGCGGTTGCCATAAAAATTCTGAATGGTTGACCGCGCCCCACCTGCTTTCTAGAATCGCCCGACATTTTTGCCCGAAACTATCTTTCAGCCAATGTCGTCCATAAAAGGTAACTCCATCAATTCAGACGCATTGACGCGCTTTGTTAAAGCAATCGCCGTGGTTGTGTCCGCCACTCTAGCGGGTTGCCAAAGCTTCGATCAATCGACCCAGACGGTCGAACGTCCCAGTCTGAAACTAACCAAACGAATCCCTCAAGAGCCACTCTGGCTCAAAGAAAAACCTCTGCCTGCTGCCCCGCAAGATGTCTGGGAGCGCATGCGTCAGGGCTTTCAATTGCAGGAAGGCGTGGGGGTCAATCCACGTATTGAACAACAACGCTTATGGTTTGCCAGCAACCCGTCTTTTTTAGAGGGCGCGGGCGAACGTGGCAGTCTTTATATTCATTACATTGTTGAACGGCTTGAAGAGCGGCACATGCCACTCGAGCTGGCTTTGTTACCTGTAATCGAAAGTGCTTACAACCCAATGGCGTACTCCCACGCGAATGCGGTTGGGCTCTGGCAGTTCATTCCGTCGACCGGGCGCTATTTCAATTTACGTCAAACTCGCGCTTACGATGGGCGTCGCGATATTACCGCCTCGACCCTTGCTGCCATGAACTACCTGACGCGTCTGCATGACATGTTCAATGGAGACTGGCTACTGGCGCTGGCTGCTTACAACGCCGGCGAGGGTACCGTGAGCCGGGCCATTGAGCGCAACGAAAAGCTCGGATTACCTACCGACTACTGGAACCTGCCTCTGCCGCAGGAAACCAAAGACTACGTGCCCAAGCTGCTCGCACTGTCGCAAGTCGTCATGACCCCTGAAGCCTATGGGATCAACCTGAACCCAATTGCCAACGAACCTTATTTCGAGACGGTCGAAATCAAGCAGTCTATGGATCTGTCACGCGTGGCAGCTCTGGCTGATATCGACGAAGACGAAATGTTTCAGTTGAACCCGGCCTATAAGCAGCGAGCCACCTTGGATGGCCCGCATACATTGCTGGTGCCCACCTCTAAAGCCATGTTGTTGACAACCAGTTTGTCGAATCTTAAGCCCGAAGAGCTGGTGAGCCTGCGTCCGAACAAAGCCGTGTTCGATAATGTCGCGAGCACCACACCTGCTCGACCTGCACGTAAGTATCGGGTTAAACGTGGTGACAACCTGACACTGATCGCTAAAGCTAACAAAGTTGCTGTTAAGGACTTACAACGCTGGAACAAACTTAGCGGACACAATCTCAAGGCTGGCCAAACGCTAGTTATGCGGGATACCCGTAAGCCAATCACTAAAAAAGCCACGACCTACACCGTGAAAAAAGGCGACTCTCTATACATTGTTGCAAAGCGTTTCAATGTAGGAATGCAACATCTTAAGCGCTGGAATCCAAAATCATCTAAGGCGCTCAAGCCCGGTCAAGTCCTGACGGTGTACAAGCCACACTGATTTAGTTAGTACGCTCATGCGGGCAAGCAACCTCCTACTAAAGTGTAGGAAGTTGCTTGCCCGTAGTGCTTTCTGTTGTGCTCTTTTTCCTACAGATACAAGCTGTTACTGTACGGAAATCTTCAGCCCAATGCCCGGATCGAACACCTGACTTAATGCGTCCCCTCCTTTTAGTGCTTATCAATCTGGCCTTGAGCTTTCCTGCGAGCGCAACCCTAAGCGAAAGCCACGGTTATGCGCAGTTCGGCACACTCAAATATCCGGCAACGTTTACTCATTTCGACTGGGTAAACCCCGACGCGCCCAAGGGCGGGACATTGCGGGTCATGGCATTCGGCACATTTGACACGCTCAATCCGTATACCTTTAAGGGCACGAGCCCGGTATCGACCGCTAATTTCTTGCAGTACGGGGTCAACGAACTCAACGAAACCCTGATGGCCGGCACGGGCCAATATGCCCCTTCAGGTGATGAGTCCACGTCCAGTTATGGCTTGATTGCCCAATCGGTGGAGTACAACGAAGACCGCAGCTGGGTAGTCTTTAACTTACGTCCTGAAGCCCGCTTTCATGACGGCAAACCCATCACCGCCTACGACGTGGCGTTCTCATACAACTTGCTACTTAAAGAAGGCCACCCTCAATATCGGACCAACCTTCAAGAGGTTCAGCGCGTTGATATTCTTGGGCCCAAACGCATTCGTTTTGTTTTCAAACGAACAGGTAACCCGTTACTCATTCTGCGTTTGGGCGAACTGCCCGTTCTACCGCAGCACTATTGGGCAAAGCGCGATTTTAAAGCCACTACCTTCGAGCCTCCGCTGGGCAGCGGCCCTTATCGCATCACTAAAGTGACTCCTGGCCGCCAATTGGTGTTTGAGCGCGAAAAGAACTGGTGGGGTGCCAACCTGCCAGTGAATCGCGGCAAGTACAATTTCGATCGCGTTGAGGTGGAGTTTTATCGTGACAGTAACGTTGCCTTCGAAGCGTTTAAAGCGGGAGAGTTCGATATTTATATCGAGCATCAAGCTAAGAACTGGGCAAATGGCTACCGATTTCCGGCGGTACGACGCGGCGATGTGATCAAGGCCGAAATCACCCACCAGATCCCGACCCAGACTCAAGGGCTGTTTATGAACAGTCGCCGCAGTACCTTCGCGCAAGCCGGCGTTCGCGAAGCATTGGGGCAAATGTTCGACTTTGAGTGGACTAATCGCGCCTTATTCAATGACGCGTACCAGCGTGCCGAAAGCTTTTACCCCAACAGTGAGTTCTCGGCCAGCGGCATCCCGCAAGGCCACGAATGGTTGATGCTCTCCCCTTGGCGCAGTCAGCTACCACCAGAACTCTTCAGCCAGGCTTTTGGCCTGCCAAAAACCGAAGGCCGAGGTATCCCTCGAGAAACCCTGCGCCACGCGCTGCAATTGCTGGAGCAAGGCGGATGGAAGCTCTCAGGCCAACGTTTGCTTAACAGCGAAGGCAAACCGCTGACCTTCGAAATACTCTTGGTAAACCCCAACCTTGAGCGCATTCTGCAACCTTACGTGGAGAACCTAGCCAGCATCGGCATCGAGGCCCGCCTGCGCACTGTGGATCGTGCGCAATATAAGCAACGGCTGGATCAATTCGATTTCGACATGATCCTGATGACTCTCGACCAAACCCTAAGCCCGGGTCTGGAGCAATGGCAGTACTTCCACTCCAGTCAAGCCAACGTTAAGGGCAGTAAAAACTATGCGGGGGTCACCAGCCCTATCGTTGATCAGTTGCTAGAAAAACTGCTCGCCGCACAAACCCGCGAAGAGCAACTAGCTGCCGGCCGAGCTCTAGATCGCGTTTTACTCTGGCAGCACTACATCATTCCTAACTGGTATCTGAATTATCACCGCTTGGCGTACCGCAATCGGTTCGCCTTTGTGACTACGCCGCCTTACACCTTGGGTCTAAGCGCGTGGTGGCTTAAGCCTTCGGAGAAAACCCAATGATGCCTTTGCGTACGTGGATAAAACCGCTGGCAGGTCTGTTGTTAGCCGGTGTGACCTGCGCGGCACTCGCCGCCCCGCAACATGCACTGACGCTTTACGATGAGCCGCCGAAATACCCGGCCAACTTCAAGCATGTCGATTACGTAAACCCAGACGCGCCTAAGGGCGGCACGTTCCGCAAATCGTCTGTGGGTAGCTTTGACAGTCTCAATCCGTTTATCAACAAAGGCGTACCGGCCGAGGGTATTGAAATGACCTTCGACACCCTGACGCGTCAGACATTGGACGAGCCGTTTACATCTTATGGCTTGATTGCACAAAAAATCGAAAAAGCCCCCGATAACAGCTGGGTACGTTTTTACCTGCGACCCGAAGCCAAATTTAACGATGGTCACCCGATCCGTGCTGAAGATGTGGTGTTCACCTTCGATACGCTGATGAAAAACGGCTCTCCGCTGTACAAAGGTTATTACAGCGATGTTGACCAAGCCATTGCTGAAAACCCGCTTGTGGTGAAATTCACCTTTAAACACAATAAAAACCGCGAACTACCATTGATTCTGGGTCAATTGCCAGTACTGCCTAAGCACTGGTGGGAAACCCGAGATTTCGGCAAAGGTAACCTTGAGATCCCTGTAGGCAGCGGGCCCTACACCATCACCGACATCAAACCTGGCCGCTCAATTCGCTATGAGCGCAACAAAGATTATTGGGGTAAAGACCTCCCAATTAACAAGGGTCTGTACAACTTTGACGCAATCACCGTGGATTACTTTCGCGACAATAACGTTGCGTTTGAGGCCCTCAAGGCCGGGCAGTTTGACTATTGGTTTGAGATCAGCGCCAAAAACTGGGCCAGCGCTTATAACGCGCCAGCATTCACTCAGGGGCGGTTGAAAAAAGAAGAAATCCGCAATCACAACCCGACTGGCATGCAAGGTTTTATCTTCAATTTGCGTAAACCCATGTTTCAAGATGTCCGGATTCGTGAGGCGTTGAGTCTGCTGTTCGACTTTGAATGGGCGAATAAGCAGCTGTTCAGCGGAGCCTACTCACGCACTGGTAGTTATTTTGAGAACTCAGAAATGGCTGCCAAAGCGCCACCGAGCGAAGCAGAGCTGGCAATTTTAGAACCTCTGCGCGGCCAGATTCCCGACAAAGTGTTCACCGACGTATTCAAGCTAAACGTTACTGATGCCAGCGGAATGATCCGCGACCAGCAACGCCGGGCCTATCAACTGCTGCAAGAAGCTGGCTGGCGCATCGTCGACGACAAGATGGTCGACGCTCAAGGTAAACCGGTAACGATTGAGTTCTTGTTGGCACAAACTGAATTCGAGCGAATTTTACTGCCTTACAAACGCAACCTCAGCGACTTAGGTATCGACTTGCAAATTCGTCGTGTCGACACCTCTCAGTACCTGAATCGCCTGCGTTCAAGGGACTTCGACATGATTGTCGGCAGCTTCCCGCAATCTAACTCTCCAGGCAGTGAGCAACGTGAGTACTGGGAATCGCAAAGCTACGACAAACCTGGCAGCCGTAATTTTATTGGGCTTAAAGACCCAGCCATAGATCAATTAACAGAACAACTGATTCACGCCGACTCCCGGCAAAGCCTGATCGACCACGCCCGCGCCTTAGATCGCGTACTGCAATGGGGCTTCTATGTCGTCCCTAACTGGCATATTAAAACCTGGCGTGTCGCCTACTCAAACCACATAGGCCATCCGGCGGTCACTCCTCTGTATGACATCGGGATCGACACGTGGTGGGCAAAACCTGATGCCGAGTCGGTCACTCCAACTAAAACCACAAGCGAAAGCCTGGAGCCTTAAATGCTGGCGTATATCTTCAGGCGACTGCTGCTAATTATTCCGACTCTATTCGGGATCTTGCTGATTAACTTCATCATCATTCAGGCCGCTCCAGGAGGCCCGGTTGATCAGATGATCGCCAAGCTTGAAGGCTTTGACGGCGCGACCAGCCGCATTGCTGGCGGTGGCTCGGAAGTCTCAGTGGCGGGCTCCAGTTATAGGGGTGCGCAAGGCTTGGACCCGGCGCTGATTCAGGAAATCGAAAAGATGTACGGTTTCGACAAGTCAGCCCCCGAACGCTTGTGGATCATGATCAAAAACTACGCCCAACTGGACTTCGGTGAGAGTTTTTTCCGTGACGCCAAGGTCATCGACCTGATCAAAGAAAAGATGCCAGTCTCGATCTCGCTGGGGCTGTGGAGCACGTTGATTATGTATTTGGTGTCGATCCCGCTGGGCATCGCCAAAGCAACGCGCCATGGCAGCCACTTTGACGTCTGGACCAGCTCGGCAATCATCGTCGGTTATGCCATCCCAGCTTTTTTGTTCGCCATCCTGCTGATCGTGGTTTTTGCCGGGGGCAGTTACCTGGATTGGTTCCCGCTGCGCGGGCTGACCTCTAACAATTTCGATGAGCTCAGTTTAGGCGGCAAGATCCTCGATTATTTCTGGCACTTGGCACTCCCCATCACCGCCTTAGTCATAGGCAACTTTGCCACCATGACCTTACTGACCAAGAACAGCTTTCTTGATGAGATCAACAAGCAATACGTGGTCACGGCCAAGGCCAAAGGGTTAACCAATCACCGCGTACTTTATGGACACGTCTTTCGCAACGCCATGTTGCTGGTCATCGCCGGCTTCCCATCGGCCTTTATTGGCATCTTCTTCACCGGTTCGCTGCTGGTTGAGGTGATCTTCTCTCTCGACGGCTTGGGGTTGATGAGCTTTGAAGCTGCAATCAATCGCGATTACCCCGTAGTGTTTGGCACCCTGTTTATCTTCACGTTGGTAGGGTTGCTGGTGAAATTGATCGGCGACCTCTCATACACGTTGGTTGATCCGCGCATCGACTTTGAAAGCCGGGAGCATTGAGATGAAATTATCCCCTCTCAATCGACGACGTTTCGAACGTTTTAAAGCCAACAAACGGGGTTGGTGGTCGCTGTGGATTTTCGTGGTTTTGTTCGGGCTTAGTCTCGGCGCCGAATTGATCGCTAACGACAAACCGCTCGTAATCAATTACGACGGTGAATGGTATTTCCCGGCACTCAAGCGCTACCCAGAGACAGACTTCGGCGGTGAGTTCCCACTCGAGGCCAATTATAAAAGCCCGTATATCCGCGAGCTGCTGGCCAAGAAAGACGCTTTGGTTGTGTGGCCACCGATCCCTTACAGCTATCAGAGCATTAACTATGACCTGAAAGTCCCGGCTCCGGCCCCGCCCTCCATGGAAAACTGGCTAGGCACCGACGATCAAGGACGCGACGTATTGGCGCGGGTGATCTACGGCTTCAGGATTTCAGTACTTTTTGCCCTAACATTGACCATTTTGAGTTCGATTATTGGCGTTATCGCAGGCGCCCTTCAGGGTTTTTATGGCGGATGGGTGGATCTAGCAGGGCAACGTTTTCTGGAAATATGGTCCGGCCTACCGGTGCTTTATCTGTTGATTATTCTGGCCAGTTTCGTGCAACCCAACTTCTGGTGGCTACTGGGGATCATGCTGCTGTTTTCATGGATGAGCCTCGTCGATGTGGTCCGGGCTGAGTTCTTACGTGGGCGCAATCTGGAATATGTGCGCGCAGCTCGAGCGCTCGGTATGCAGGACATGGCCATCATGTACCGGCATATTCTGCCCAATGCCATGGTGTCGACCATGACCTTTATGCCATTTATCTTAACTGGCGCCATTGGCACACTCACCGCACTGGACTTTCTGGGCTTTGGCCTTCCACCGGGCGCACCTTCGTTGGGCGAATTAGTGGCGCAAGGCAAATCCAACCTGCAAGCACCGTGGCTGGGTATCAGTGCCTTTGCCGTGCTGGCCATCATGCTGAGCTTGCTGGTGTTTATCGGCGAGTCCGCTCGCGATGCCTTCGATCCGAGGAAATAAGATGACGCAGGATATTTTGATCGAAGTGCGTGATCTTTCCGTTGAGTTTGTCACGGGTGAACACTCACACCGTGTGGTGCAAGGGATCAACTTTGAAATAAAGCGCGGGGAAACCTTGGCCTTGGTTGGCGAAAGTGGCTCGGGCAAGTCCGTGACTGCACACTCAATTTTGCGTCTGCTGCCCTACCCTAACGCGCGCCATCCGAGCGGCAGCATTCACTATGCAGGGCAAGACCTGCTGCAATTGGATGAGAAAAAACTCCGACATATTCGTGGCAATCGAATAGCCATGATTTTCCAGGAGCCCATGACCTCGCTAAACCCGCTGCACACCATTGAAAAACAAATCAATGAAGTGCTGGGCATCCACAAAGGTTTAACCGGCAAAGAGGCTACACTGCGAACCTTGGAGCTGCTTGATTTGGTCGGGATCCCTGACCCTATCAAGCGTCTTAAAGCGCTGCCACATGAACTGTCTGGCGGTCAGCGCCAACGAGTGATGATCGCCATGGCCTTGGCGAACGAACCCGAACTCTTAATTGCCGACGAACCCACCACCGCACTTGACGTAACAGTCCAACTAAAAATTCTGGATTTGTTGAAGCAATTGCAGGCCCGACTGGGTATGTCATTGTTACTGATCAGTCACGATTTGAATCTTGTTCGAAGAATTGCGCATCGGGTATGTGTCATGCAGCGCGGTTGCATCGTCGAACAAGCATCGTGCGAACAGCTGTTCACTTCGCCAGAGCACCCCTACACCCAAGAGCTGCTCAGTGCGGAGCCCAGCGGAGGCCCGGCCAATACCGATGCAGGGCCGCCATTGCTGGAGGTCGAGGCCCTAAAAGTCTGGTTCCCGATCAAAAAAGGGTTGTTACGTAAGACCGTTGATTATGTGAAGGCGGTTGACGGCATTAACTTCAGTCTGCCTCAGGGTCAGACTTTAGGCATTGTGGGAGAAAGCGGATCAGGAAAATCGACACTGGGCTTGGCGATTTTGCGATTGATTGCCAGCGAAGGCTTGATCCGTTTCGAGGGCAAACGGTTAGACTGCATGTCGCGCCAAGAAGTAAGGCCACTGCGACGGGAAATGCAGGTGGTGTTCCAGGATCCGTTCGGCAGCCTCAGCCCACGCATGAGTGTCAGCGAGATCGTCGGTGAAGGGCTACGTATTCACCGCATGGGCTCACCTGAAGAGCAAGAAAAAGAAATTATTGAAGCTTTGAGAGAAGTAGGTCTGGATCCGCAAACGCGACACCGCTACCCTCACGAGTTTTCGGGCGGGCAACGGCAACGTATCGCCATTGCCCGAGCACTGGTATTAAAACCGGCGTTGATTCTGCTGGACGAGCCGACCTCTGCGTTGGACCGCACAGTACAGCGCCAAGTGGTCGAGTTGTTACGCTCGCTGCAAACCAAATACAACCTGACCTATTTGTTTATCAGCCATGACCTGGCGGTAGTCAAAGCGCTTAGCCACCAACTGATGGTGGTCAAGCATGGCCAAGTGGTCGAACAGGGTGATGCACACGGTATTTTTGCATCACCGCAACATCCATATACACAACAGCTTCTGGAAGCCGCCTTTTTGGCTCCAGTGGCTGTCGATTAACCTGATAGAGGAACAACACATGGGTTTTCTCGCCGGTAAGCGCGTCCTGATCGTCGGTGTCGCTAGCAAATTGTCCATCGCTTCTGGCATTGCTGCCGCCATGCACCGTGAAGGCGCTGAACTTGCTTTCACTTATCAGAACGAAAAGCTCAAGGGCCGCGTTGAAGAGTTCGCAGCTGGCTGGGGCTCTGGTCCAGAATTGTGCTTCCCTTGCGACGTCGCCAGCGATGATGAAATTGCCAAGGTTTTCGAAGACCTGAGCAAGCAATGGGACGGCTTGGACTGCATCGTGCACTCCGTAGGCTACGCGCCTGGCGATCAACTGGACGGCGACTTCACAGACGCTACAACCCGCGAAGGCTTCCGTATCGCTCACGACATCAGCGCCTACAGCTTCGTGGCCCTGGCCAAAGCGGGTCGCCCAATGATGAAAGGTCGCAATGGTAGCCTGTTGACCCTGTCCTACTTGGGTGCTGAGCGCACCATGCCTAACTACAACGTAATGGGCATGGCCAAGGCCAGCCTTGAAGCCGGTGTACGTTATCTGGCAGGCAGCTTGGGCCCAGAAGGCACGCGCGTTAACTGCGTGTCGGCAGGTCCAATCCGCACCCTCGCGGCCTCGGGCATCAAAAACTTCCGTAAAATGCTGGCTGCTAACGAAGCGCAAACCCCACTGCGCCGTAACGTGACCATCGACGAAGTCGGCAATGCCGGCGCCTTCCTGTGCTCTGATCTGGCATCGGGCATCAGCGGCGAAATCATGTACGTAGACGGCGGCTTCAACACCACCGCAATGGGCAGCCTCGAAGAGTAAACCTTCTTCGCAACTGCCAATAAAAACGCCCGGCGCAGTCAATGCCCGGGCGCTTTGCGTTTAAGACCTAGCTCTGCTGCACGCTTTGCAAACCGTCAGTGCTAGGAGCCAATAGCAGGTTTTACCGCTGGAAAGTTATCGCCCAAAAAAATGGCCGCTCAGTGAGCGGCCATTTTTAATCCAGCGATGAAGACCGCTTAGTAGCGCTCAACCTTCGCTTCGCTTTGTAACTGCTTGCGGTAAGCATCAAAGTCTTGCTGGCCGATACGCGAGGCCAGGTAGCGACGATAAGAAGCTTTCTCTTCGTCTGTTGGCTTCGCATCGTCGTTAACGCCATTCAAGCGCAGTACCACAACGGTGCCATCTGCCAAGCTCACGCTGCCAAAGGTCGGTTTGTCCTTGGACTCTGGCTTCGGCATGCGGAACACCGCTTGCAGCACAGCGGGATCAATACCGTCTTGACCACGGCTGACCGCTTCGTCGACTTTCCACGACTGACCATCAATCGGCTGATTCAACGGCAACTTGCCATCGCGCAGACCTTTAATGATTTCATCAGCTTTAGTTTTAGCGGCGGCCCCAGCCTGCTCTTTAACCAAGTGTTCATGGATGTTGGAGGCAACCGCTTCCAGAGGCAGTTGCTCAGGCTTACGGTGTTCTTTAACACGCAGAACAACAACGGTTTCAGGGTCAAGCTCGAGTGCGGTGCTGTTAGCCCCGTCATCCATTACTTCGCTGCTGAAGGCTGCTTGCACTACAGCGCGATTGGCTGCAATACCTTCACCCCCTTCACGACCAAACGGTGCAGAGGTGTGAACAGTCAGGTTCAGCTCTTGCGCTGGCTGAGCTAAGTCAGAGGCCTCGAAAGCCGAGTCTTCCAATTGCTTGGTTGCATCCACGAAACGACGTTCCACCTGCTGGGTTTTCAAGTCGCGTGTCAGCTTATCTTTCAAGCTGGCAAAACTCGGTACTTCAGGCGCCTCTACGCCCAGTAGCTTGATCAGGTGATAACCGAAGGTGGTGCGAACCGGCTCTGACACTTGATCTTTTTTCAACGCATAGAGAGCGCTATCAAAGGTTGAGTCATAGGCACCAGGGCCTGCATAACCGAGATCACCACCGTTGGCAGCTGAGCCTAGATCTTGAGAAAACTCTTTAGCCAGGGCTTCAAAGCTTTCACCTTTGGCCAGACGTTGTTGAATCTCTTCAATCTTGGCCTTAGCTTGCGCATCGCTGACTTTGTCGTTGACCTCAATCAGGATGTGAGCAGCACGACGCTGTTCTGCCAAGTTGGCGATTTCTGTCTGATAAAGCGCCTGCAACTCGTCATCTTTGACTGCCACTTGATCAAAGAAGGCAGACTTCTTCAATTCGATGTAGTCAATGACCACCTGATCAGGCGTCATGAACTCTTTAACGTGCGCGTCGTAGTAAGCCTTAACCTCGTCTTCACTGACTTTCACCGCAGCTGAATCAGCTTTGATGTTTAGGCTAGCGAAATCGCGGGTTTGCTTTTCAAGACGAGCAAAAGCGTTCACTTGCTCATCGGTGACAAAACCACTACCAGCCAAACCGGCACGCAGCTGACCGATCAACATTTCTTCGCCTAACATCTCGCGGAACTGCAGACGGCCATAACCCAGTTGACGAATCACTTGGTCGAAGCGCGCCGGGCTGAATTGGCCGTTTTCCTGGAACTCTGGCGTTTGCAGGATAACTTGGTCCAAAGCAGCTTCAGAGAACGAGAACTTGGCCTGATTAGCGCCTTGTAGCAACAGCTTGCGGTCGATCAATCCTTTAAGAGCTGCATCGTGCAGCATTTTTTCATCTAGCAACGAAGGATCGAAATCTTTGCCCAGTTGTTGCATCAACTGGCGACGTTGCATGTCGACAGCTTGGCTAAGCTCAACCTGGGTGATTTCTTCACCGTTTACTTTGGCCGCATCCTTGCTGTGAGAGGTGGCTTGAAAAATCGCATCGAAACCCGTCAACGCCATTAACGCGACGATGACTCCGATGATGGTCTTGGCAATCCAGCCTTGTGAATTGTCCCTGATATTTTGCAGCATGCTTCCCCCAGAAACGGTCTTGCACAATGAGCAACCGTGGAGCGTGGGTAGAGTCCGGATAGAAGAAAGGCGCATCCGAGGATGCGCCTTCTCGTAACTGGCGGAGCGGACCGGGCTCGAACCCGTGACCCTCGGCGTAATGCGTCAATGCAAGCATCGACGCTACAACCGCTCCGCTGCCAAGCCTGGCGTGCGCCTGACCCGGTTGGGTAGAGAGTGTTACAGAAACTTAGTTAACCGCTTCTTTCAGCGCTTTGCCGGCTTTGAAGCCTGGTTTTTTAGCGGCAGGAATTTCTAGCGTTTTACCAGTCTGTGGGTTACGACCAGTGCGAGCCGGGCGATCGGTTACAGAAAAAGTACCAAAACCAACCAGTACCACAGAGTCGCCGGCCTTAAGAGCGCCAGTGACGGATTCGATTACTGCGTCCAGCGCACGGCCAGCTGCAGCTTTCGGGATATCAGCAGATGCAGCGATAGCATCAATCAGTTCCGACTTGTTCACTCTAAGTCCCCTTATATCTATTTGAGTATGTTTCTAAAGTTTTTTGGTAAAGCTAAACGTTTGCCTGAGTACCGCGGACACTTATAGAGCCGCTTTATAACAAGGGCTCTAAACAGCGTCAAGAAAGCCCCTCAGGCAAAACAGTATTAATGCGTGCTGATTCGTTCCTTTGAGTCAGACTCGCGCTTCTCTTCCTTGGCAACAATCTCAGGAGCCACATCTGGCAAGGGCTCCGGGGCGTATTGCAGCGCAATTTGCAGGACCTCGTCAATCCATTTAACCGGTTTAATCTGAAGATCCTGCTTGATGTTGTCGGGAATTTCCTTCAGATCGCGGACATTTTCTTCAGGAATAATTACCGTTTTGATCCCACCGCGATGCGCCGCAAGTAGTTTTTCCTTAAGTCCACCAATGGCCAGTACCTGACCACGCAAGGTAATCTCACCTGTCATTGCAACATCAGCACGCACAGGAATAAGTGTAAGTGCCGACACCAACGCAGTACACATTCCTACACCAGCGCTTGGACCATCTTTAGGTGTAGCGCCTTCAGGCATGTGAATGTGAATGTCACGTTTCTCGTGGAAATCCAATGGGATACCGAGGCTCTTGGCGCGGCTGCGGACGACTGTCAATGCGGCGGTGATCGACTCAACCATGACATCGCCAAGCGAACCTGTCTTGATCAACTGGCCCTTGCCAGGCACGACAGCGGACTCAATAGTCAGCAATTCGCCGCCAACTTGGGTCCAAGCCAAGCCCGTCACTTGACCGACTTGATCTTCCTGTTCTGCCAAGCCATAACTGAATTTTCTTACACCCAAGAAGTGCTCTAAAAGCTCAGGCGTCACCGTGACAGAGAAGCGTTTTTCGAGCGCATGCTCCTTCACGGCCTTACGGCAAATCTTCGCTATTTGACGCTCAAGCCCCCGAACACCGGCCTCACGGGTATAAAAACGAATGATGTCGCGGATGGCTGAATTGTCGAATGCCAGCTCACCTTTCTTCAGACCATTCGCTTCAATTTGTTTCGGCGCGAGGTATTTGACCGCGATGTTGATTTTTTCATCTTCGGTGTAGCCAGGCAGACGAATCACTTCCATCCGGTCCAGCAACGCTGGCGGGATGTTCATGGAGTTCGAGGTGCACAAGAACATCACATCGGACAGGTCGTAATCAACTTCAAGGTAATGGTCATTGAAGTTATGGTTTTGCTCCGGGTCCAGTACCTCTAGCAGTGCAGACGCCGGATCGCCACGCATGTCACTGCCCATCTTGTCGATTTCATCGAGCAAGAAGAGCGGATTCCGCACCCCTACCTTGGTCATTTTTTGAATCAATCGACCCGGCATAGAGCCTATGTAAGTCCGGCGGTGACCGCGAATCTCAGCTTCATCACGTACGCCACCTAAAGCCATACGTACGAACTTACGGTTTGTGGCGTTAGCAATGGACTCTGCAAGCGAAGTTTTACCCACACCAGGAGGCCCGACCAGGCACAAAACAGGACCACGAATTTTCTTCACGCGTTTTTGCACAGCAAGATATTCGAGAATCCGCTCTTTAACTTCCTCTAAGCCGTAGTGGTCAGCATCCAAAATGTCTTCTGCACGCTTAAGATCCAGACGCACCTTGCTTTGGGCCTTCCAAGGCACTTGCACTAGCCAGTCGATGTAGGAACGAACGACTGTCGCTTCCGCAGACATCGGCGACATTTGCTTAAGCTTGTTCAGCTCAGCCTGTGCCTTGGCCATCGCATCTTTAGGCAAGCCTGCTTCATCAATGCGCTTTTTTAACTCTTCGATTTCATTGTGACCTTCGTCACCGTCACCCAGCTCTTTCTGAATGGCTTTCATTTGCTCATTCAGGTAGTACTCGCGCTGGCTGCGCTCCATCTGTTTTTTCACACGGCCGCGAATACGCTTCTCAACTTGCAGCAAGTCGATTTCAGCGTCCAGCAGCGCTAAAACATGCTCAACCCGATCTTGCAGGTTGATAATTTCAAGAATTTCCTGCTTCTGCTCGATCTTCAGGGCCATATGAGCAGACATGGTGTCGACCAGACGGCTAGGCTCATCAATGCTGTTAAGCGATGAAAGCACTTCAGCCGGAACCTTTTTGCCTAATTGGACATACTGCTCAAACTGCGAGAGCAGACTGCGTACGAAAACTTCGGATTCACGTTCTGGAACAGCCACCTCATCAATCAAGGAGACTTCGGCATTCAAGTAGCCATTCGCTTGGCCAAAATGCTCCACAGCACCGCGCTGCTCGCCCTCAACCAAGACTTTAACCGTACCATCAGGAAGTTTTAGTAACTGCAGTACAGTCGCGATAGTGCCTACACGATAGAGCGCGTCTTCACCCGGATCATCGTCAGCAGGATTTTTTTGAGCCAACAGCAGAATCTGCTTGTCGCCCGTCATCGCAGCCTCAAGGGCTTCGATCGATTTCTCACGTCCCACGAACAGTGGAATAACCATGTGCGGATAAACAACGACGTCGCGCAATGGCAGGAGAGGCAATTCGATGGTTGTCTTCATGATTTCGCCTCTACGGCGGCCATAAGGCCGTAATCAGTTGGAAGTAAGCTTGAAGCCAAGATGGGGGCTGTCTTGAAAAAAAACAAGCGCTGAGCGACAGGAAAAACAAAGGGGCCCGAAGGCCCCTTCTTTAACGCGCAATATGTCACATGCAGCAATACATTTAAGCGTCAGGTGCAGCCTTAGCAGCTACTTCATTACTTTCATAAATGAACAACGGCTGGGACTTACCTTCTATAACGCTTTCGTCGATCACGACTTTACTCACCTCTGACTGCGAGGGAATTTCGTACATGGTATCGAGCAGTACGCTTTCGAGGATAGAGCGCAGACCACGCGCACCGGTCTTACGCTCAAGTGCGCGCTTGGCCACTGCTTTCAGGGCGTCAGCACGGAACTCAAGATCAACACCTTCCATCTCGAACAACTTACCGTATTGCTTCGTCAGCGCGTTCTTAGGCTCGGTCAAAATCTGGATTAATGCTGCTTCGTCCAGCTCATCAAGTGTTGCCAGAACCGGCAGACGACCAACAAACTCAGGAATCAAGCCAAACTTGACCAGATCGTCTGGCTCAACCTCACGCAGAGACTCGCCAACCTTTTTGCCCTCTTCCTTACTGCGTACTTCAGCACTAAAGCCGATGCCGCCGCGAGTAGAGCGAGCCTGAACAACCTTCTCAAGGCCCGAGAAGGCACCACCGCAGATGAACAAGATATTGCGGGTATCAACCTGCAAGAACTCTTGCTGAGGATGCTTGCGTCCACCTTGAGGGGGTACGGAAGCCACAGTGCCTTCGATCAGTTTCAGCAACGCTTGCTGCACGCCTTCGCCGGAAACATCACGGGTAATCGAAGGGTTATCAGATTTGCGCGAAATCTTGTCGATTTCGTCGATGTAGACAATACCCATTTGAGCTTTTTCTACATCGTAATCGCATTTCTGGAGCAGTTTCTGAATGATATTTTCAACATCTTCGCCCACATAACCGGCTTCAGTAAGCGTGGTTGCATCAGCGATGGTGAAAGGTACGTTCAGCAAACGAGCCAAGGTTTCGGCCAGCAGGGTTTTACCCGAGCCAGTAGGCCCAATCAGCAAGATGTTACTTTTGCCGAGCTCGACGTCGTCGTTCTTTTTGTCACGCTGGTTCAGGCGCTTGTAGTGGTTATACACCGCTACTGCCAAAACCTTTTTGGCACGTTCCTGACCAATAACGTATTGATCAAGGATGCCGCTAATTTCTTTAGGCGAAGGGAGTTTATGCGCGCTGCTTTCGGCTTGGGCTTCCTGCACCTCCTCACGGATGATGTCGTTGCACAAGTCGACGCATTCGTCGCAGATAAACACCGAGGGGCCGGCAATCAATTTGCGCACTTCATGCTGGCTTTTGCCACAGAAGGAGCAATAGAGCAATTTGCCGTTGTCCTCGCCGTTGCGGGTGTCAGTCATTCGATCGATCCAAATCCGATAGGCTTGCAACACAAGATGAAGGCAACTGCGGGCTTTTTCAAGCCCACAAATGGTTGGTTAACCAAACCCTCTACATTTGGGCTGCTTAAGCGGGCATTTGACGCTTGCTGAACACAGAGTCGATCAAACCGTATTCGGCTGCACGCTCAGCGCTCATGAAGTTGTCACGCTCAGTATCACGCTCGATGGTCTCAAGAGGCTGCCCCGTGTGGTGGGCTAACAACGAGTTCAAACGATGACGAATATTGAGGATTTCTTTAGCATGAATGTCGATATCAGACGCCTGGCCTTGGAAACCACCCAATGGCTGGTGAATCATCATGCGCGAGTTTGGCAAGCAATGACGCTTGCCCGGCGCACCACCTGCCAGCAGGAAAGCCCCCATACTACAGGCCTGACCAATGCAGATAGTCGACACATCTGGCTTGATGAACTGCATGGTGTCGTAGATCGACATGCCAGCAGTCACAGAGCCACCTGGAGAGTTTATGTACAGATGGATGTCCTTGTCCGGGTTTTCGGCCTCAAGGAAAAGCAGCTGCGCAGCTACTAGGTTGGCCATGTAGTCTTCGACAGGGCCTACCAGAAAGATGATTCGCTCCTTCAAAAGGCGCGAATAAATGTCGTAGGAGCGCTCGCCACGGGCAGATTGCTCAACAACCATCGGGACCAAGCCGCCAGCGGCATGGATGTCAGAGTTCTGCTGAATATAAGAATTGCGGGACATGTCCGGCAGTCACTCCCAAATAGTCTTGTCTGGAATACGCATAAGCCAGCTCGAGGCTGGCTTATGGTTGTGTTTTCTAACGAGTCAAAAATCAGTCGGCTTGTGGAGCTTCTACCGGCTTGACAGCTTCTTCGTAAGAGACCGCGTTATCGGTCACCTTAGCCTTCTGCAGAACAGTATCCACAACTTGCTCTTCGAGCACAACCGAACGAACCTCGTTCAATTGCTGATCATTTTTGTAGTACCAAGCTACAACCTGCTCCGGCTCTTGGTAAGCGGAGGCCATTTCCTGAATCATCTCGCGAACGCGATCTTCATCAGGCTTGAGGTCGAACTGCTTGACCACTTCAGCTACGATCAGACCCAGTACAACGCGGCGCTTGGCTTGCTCTTCGAAGAGCTCAGCAGGCAGTTGGTCTGGTTTGATGTTGCCACCGAATTGCTGAACAGCCTGAACGCGCAGACGATCAACTTCGTTGGACAGCAATGCTTTTGGAACTTCGATTGGGTTGGCAGCCAACAGGCCATCCATTACTTGGTTCTTAACTTTGGACTTGATGGCCTGACGCAGCTCACGCTCCATATTCTTACGAACTTCGGTGCGGAAACCTTCAATACCTGTTTCCTTAATACCGAATTGAGCGAAGAACTCTTCGTTCAGTTCTGGCAGCTTAGGCTCAGATACAGTGTTCACTTTTACAGTGAACTCAGCCGCTTTACCGGCTAGGTCCAGGTTCTGATAGTCCTCTGGGAAAGTCAGGGTCAGAACACGCTCTTCGCCTGCTTTAGCGCCAACCAGACCGTCTTCAAAGCCCGGAATCATACGACCCGAACCTAGAACCAGTTGAGTACCTTGGGCGGAACCGCCTGCAAAGACTTCACCATCAACTTTGCCAACGAAGTCGATGTTCAGTTGATCTTCGTTCTGAGCTGTACGCTCAGTTACTTCAAAGCGGGTGTTTTGTTTACGCAGCACGTCCAGCATTTTGTCCAGATCAGCCTCAGCCACTTCAGCGCTCAGGCGCTCGACGGCGATAGTATCCAGACCTGTTACTTCGAATTCAGGGAATACTTCGAAAGTAGCGATGTATTCCAGATCTTTGCCTTTTTCAAAGACTTTAGGCTCAACCGACGGTGCACCAGCCGGGTTCAGCTTTTGCTCAACCACTGCTTCATAGAAAGAAGCCTGGATCACGTTGCCCAGCGCTTCTTGACGCGCATCAGCTTCATAGCGCTGACGGATCACGCTCATTGGCACTTTGCCTGGACGGAAGCCCGGGATTTTGGCCTTCTGGGCAGTCTGTTGCAGACGCTTGTTGACTTCAGCCTCAATACGCTCAGCTGGCACGCCAATGGTCATGCGACGCTCAAGAGCGGAAGTATTTTCAACAGAAACTTGCATGGATATTCCTCGTTGCACAGACATTAGCCGGCCGTTTCCGACCCCATAATCAAGGGCATGCATTCTAGTGGGTCAAACTCAAGAAGTCACCCTACCGAAAACGCACATAGAAACAGCCGGTACATTATTAAGCACAAGCATTGATTTGCTTAGCCCGCTCGGCACACACAAACCTTTAATCAGTGCCAGCTCAGAGCCTTCTATATAGGTGCAGGCACAGGCAGCACCGCCACTCGCCAAGCAACCAAAATCGAAGCATCATTTAGCAATACAATGCCTTCCTCACTGAAAGCACGACTTTTAAACCAAAAAAAAGCGCACTCCTTTACAGGTTCTGCGCTTTTTTTGGATTAACGGTAAAGCCACTCAGCCTGAGGCAACGAATTGGCTTAAACATCAATGTCTTATGACGACATGATATTAACCCGACCCGCTCACTGCATGAGCACGTGAAACATCGAAACAAAAACGCCAGACGGTTAATCTGGCGTTTTAAAAATATGGGGTGGACGAAGGGGATCGAACCCTCGACAACGGGAGTCACAATCCCGTGCTCTACCAACTGAGCTACGCCCACCATAGTGCATCTAGCACCCGCTGTATCAGCATCACCCTAGGCATGCTTTATCAGCGGGAAGACTAGTGTATTGAGGCGCCATCTAACAAACGATGGGACAACAATGCATTAGACCTATTCAGTGCGCCTCTAAATAAAGCGCGCTACTACAAAATAAAAAGGCCGCACAAGGCAGCCTCTTCAATAGCTCCGCAAAATATAGCGATACATTGCGAAACTTTAATTGGTGCGGACGGAGAGACTCGAACTCTCACACCTTTCGGCGCTGGAACCTAAATCCAGTGTGTCTACCAATTCCACCACATCCGCATTTTAACGCTTGAAGCAAAGACGCCAGATTTGTGATCTGGCGGCTTTCTAAATATGGGGTGGACGAAGGGGATCGAACCCTCGACAACGGGAGTCACAATCCCGTGCTCTACCAACTGAGCTACGCCCACCATATTGCCTTTACCGCTTTACTTGTGCCAATGCTGCCTAATGGCGCACCCGGCAGGACTCGAACCTGCGACCATCCGCTTAGAAGGCGGATGCTCTATCCAGCTGAGCTACGGGCGCCTTATTAATCTGTACTCTGTGACGATTACAAACTAATTGCTTTCAGTATCACCAAGCTGGACAACAACTTCGCTCTACCTTCTCAACCAGTGCTAGGCTGTGCCCGACAAGTGCGACGAATGTTATAGGCGCCCCTGAAAGTCGTCAACTCTTTTTTAAAAAAAGTTTAGAAATATAAAGGAGTTAGGGGAATAAGCAGACTAAGCGCCTTTGCCCTTACGCCCCGGCATGCGAGAATGCACGCCCTTTTTCCACCCTTTACGATGGTTAATCACGCGTAATGACTGCACAACTAATCGACGGCAAGGCGATTGCCGCCAACCTGCGCCAGCAGATTGCCAAACGCGTCGCCGAGCGTCACGAGCAAGACCTGCGCACTCCCGGTCTGGCAGTGATTCTGGTCGGCAGCGATCCTGCCTCTCAGGTTTATGTTTCGCACAAGCGTAAAGACTGCGAAGAAGTAGGTTTTCTTTCACAGGCTTATGACCTACCGTCCGATACCACTCAACAAGCACTGACCGATCTGATTGATCGTCTTAATGAAGACGCAAACATCGACGGTATCCTGCTGCAACTGCCGCTGCCTGAACATCTGGACGCCTCCAAATTGCTGGAACGCATCCGCCCAGACAAAGACGTCGACGGTTTCCACCCCTACAACGTCGGCCGCTTGGCTCAGCGCATTCCACTGCTGCGCCCTTGCACACCCAAAGGGATCATGACCCTGCTAGAAAGCACTGGTCAGGATCTATACGGGATGGACGCTGTTATTGTCGGCGCCTCTAACATTGTTGGCCGTCCGATGGCCATGGAACTGCTGCTGGCTGGCTGCACCGTAACCGTAACGCATCGCTTTACCAAGGACTTGGCGGGCCATGTTGGCCGCGCTGACTTAGTGGTGGTAGCCGCAGGCAAACCCGGCCTGGTCAAAGGTGAATGGATCAAAGAAGGCGCCATCGTGATCGACGTTGGCATCAACCGTCAGGCTGATGGCAAGTTAGTCGGCGACGTAATCTACGAGACAGCCCTGCCCCGCGCGGGTTGGATCACCCCGGTTCCAGGCGGTGTAGGCCCTATGACACGCGCCTGTCTGCTAGAGAACACCTTGTACGCAGCAGAAGCGCTGCACGACTAAGTAGCCGTGACTCATCGGCAAAACGGCACCCTCAGGTGCCGTTTTTTATTGCCCAACAAGTATCTACCCGCATAGAAGCGAGCGCTCTCGCCCCTACAGAGGGTGCGGGATCAGCCTAGTCGACCAAGCGCCAGGTAGTACCGCCTTTGCCGTCTTCCAACACAACGCCCATTGCGGTGAGTTGATCGCGAATACGGTCCGACTCAGCCCAATCCTTGCCTGCACGCGCAGCTAAGCGGGCAGCAATCAGCGCATCTACTTGCGCTGCATCCACCCGCCCCTCAGCGCCCGCCTGCAGAAAGTCATCTGCTTCAAGCTGCAATACACCCAGCACATCCGCCAATTCTTTAAGGCGCGACGCTAAACCGGCAGCAACCTGCACATCGGTTTCGCGCAAACGATTGATCTCGCGAACCATCTCGAACAAAACCGCACAGGCTTCTGGCGTACCGAAGTCATCGTTCATCACTTGAGTAAAGCGCTCAACAAACGCCTCACCACCGGCAGGAGCCACTTTCGGCAAGCCTTTGAGTGCATGATAGAACCGCTCAAGGGCCGCTTTTGCGTCCTTAAGATTGTCTTCGGAGTAGTTGATCGAACTCCGGTAATGACTGGACACCAACAAGTAACGCACTACTTCTGGATGATATTTCTCCAGAACGTCGCGAATGGTAAAGAAGTTGTTCAAGGATTTGGACATCTTCTCGCCGTTGATGCGAATCATCCCGCAGTGCATCCAGGCATTGGCGTAGGTTTTACCCGTCGCCGCCTCGCTTTGGGCGATTTCGTTCTCATGGTGCGGAAACTCAAGATCGCTGCCTCCACCATGAATATCAAACGTCTCACCCAAACAGCAGGTCGACATCACCGAGCACTCAATATGCCAGCCAGGACGCCCCGGGCCCCACGGCGACTCCCAGCTCGGCTCACCCGGTTTGACGCCTTTCCAGAGCACGAAGTCCAGCGGATCGTCTTTGGCCTCGTCAACCTCAATGCGAGCACCAATGCGCAAATCTTCGATCTTCTTACGCGATAACTTACCGTAGCCCATGAACTTGGCGACGCGGTAATACACGTCCCCATTGCCCGGCGCATAGGCATAACCTTTGTCGATCAAGGTCTGGATCATCGCGTGCATGCCAGCAATGTGATCGGTAGCACGCGGCTCCATGTCCGGCTTGCGGATATTGAGTCGCGCCTCATCCTCATGCATGGCAGCGATCATGCGCTCAGTCAGCGCCTCAAACGTCTCACCGTTCTCACGGGCACGATTGATGATCTTGTCGTCGATATCGGTGATGTTGCGCACATAGGTCAAATCGTAACCGCTGAAACGCAACCAGCGCGTTACTAGGTCGAAGGCCACCATACTGCGGCCATGACCCAGGTGGCAGTAGTCGTACACGGTCATACCGCACACGTACATGCGCACCTTATTGCCATCCAAAGGCTTGAAAACTTCTTTGCTCTTGGTGAGCGTGTTGTAGATCGTTAACACGACTTCTTCCTTAAAACTTGATCACTGGCCCCACGAATCACGCAGAGTCACGGTACGGTTGAATACCGGACGACCTGGCTTCGAGTCCTTGATATCTGCGCAGAAGTAACCTTCGCGCTCGAACTGGAAGCGGTCTTCCGGCTTTGCGTTACCGAGCGAAGGCTCAGCACGACAACCGGTCAGCACTTGCAGTGAGTCAGGGTTGATGTTTTCCAGGAAGCTAGCGCCGTCCTCAGCCTTTTCAGGGTTCGGCGAACGGAACAGGCGATCATATAGGCGGACCTCACACTCGACGCTGACCGCCGCAGGCACCCAATGCACAACCCCTTTGACCTTGCGACCTTCAGGATTTTTACCGAGAGTTTCAGGGTCGTACGAGCAGTGCAGCTCAATAATGTTGCCATCAGCGTCTTTGATTGCTTCATCGGCACGAATCACGTAGCTACCGCGCAGACGCACTTCACCGGCAGGCTCAAGACGCTTGTAACCTTTAGGCGGCTCTTCCATGTAGTCGTCACGATCAATGTAGATCTCACGCGCAAACGGCAGCACGCGCACACCCATGTCTTCTTTAGGGTGACAAGGCAGCTCAAGATTCTCGACCTTGTCTTCAGGGTAATTGGTGATGATCACTTTCAATGGGCGCAATACGCACATAGCACGGGGCGCACTGTGATCAAGGTCGTCGCGAATACTGAATTCCAGCATGCCGAAGTCCACCACACCATCCGAACGGTTGGTGCCCACCATGTCGCAGAAGTTGCGGATCGACTTAGGCGTATAACCACGACGACGGAAGCCCGACAGTGTCGACATCCGTGGATCATCCCAGCCATTCACGTGCTTTTCATCCACCAACAGCTTGAGCTTGCGCTTGCTGGTGATGGTGTAGTTCAGATTCAGACGCGAGAATTCGTACTGACGCGGCTTGCTCGGCACAGGCAGACTGTCGAGGAACCACTCGTACAAAGGGCGATGACCCTCGAACTCCAACGTGCAGATCGAATGGGTAATACCTTCGATCGCATCCGATTGACCATGAGTGAAGTCATAGTTCGGGTAAATGCACCATTTATCACCAGTTTGATGGTGGTGCGCGTGACGAATGCGATACAGGATCGGATCGCGCAGGTTCATGTTCGGCGAAGACATGTCGATCTTTGCTCGCAGTACACGCTTGCCGTCTTCGAACTCGCCCGCTTTCATGCGTGCAAACAAATCGAGGTTTTCTTCAACGCTGCGATCACGGAAGGGGCTGTTTTTGCCCGGTTCAGTTAAATTGCCACGGTATTCTTTAGCTTGCTCTGGGGTCAGGTCGCAGACATACGCCTTACCTTCCTTGATCAAGTAAACCGCCCAGTCGTGCAACTGATCGAAATATTGCGAGGCATAGCGCACCTCACCAGACCATTGGAAACCCAGCCACTTCACATCGCTTTCAATCGCGTCGATGTATTCTTGGTCTTCTTTAGCCGGATTGGTGTCGTCAAAACGCAAATGCGTGACGCCGCCAAACTCCTCGGCCAGCCCAAAATTCACGCAAATAGATTTGGCATGGCCAATGTGCAAATAGCCATTAGGCTCAGGCGGGAAGCGGGTCACGATCTGCTGGCATTTACCCGAGTCAAGGTCTGCCTGCACGATTGGGCGCAGAAAATTGGCCGGTACAGCCGGGCCAGCCTTTGGATTCAGAGTGGGGTCAACAGTGGGCTTGCTCATAGGATCCTTGAACGTAACGGGTGCGTGGCCTGTAACGACCGACTAAATCAAAGCGCCTATCATAGCCGATGCCGTCAAGCCACTGACAGAGCAGGCGGTCAATCAAAGCATTTGAAATGATGGCTTTTAATCCCCATATCGCAAAAACACCGTCGAAATGCAGTGCGGGCACGCTAAACTCTGCCCGCGGCTATATCTACCCAGCCCGCCTGGGCTGACGGTGTCAAACAGATTTCCCTAGCCTAACGAATTCACTGATAGAGCGATAACGACCATGTCACACGTAAAACTGACTACCAACCACGGCGACATCGTGATTGAACTGAACGCTGAAAAGGCGCCGATTACTGTCGCCAACTTCATTGAATACGTAAAAGCCGGTCACTACGAAAACACTGTTTTCCACCGTGTAATCGGAAATTTCATGATTCAGGGCGGCGGCTTTGAACCTGGCATGAAAGAAAAGAAAGACAAGCGCCCAAGCATCCAGAATGAGGCGGATAACGGCCTGTCGAACGACAAGTACACCGTCGCTATGGCACGTACGATGGAGCCGCATTCGGCTTCTGCGCAGTTCTTCATCAACGTCGCTGACAACAGCTTCCTGAACCACAGCGGTAAAAACGTCCAAGGTTGGGGCTACGCCGTATTCGGTAAAGTGACCGAAGGCCAGGACGTTGTCGACAAGATCAAAGGTGTTTCGACCACTTCTAAAGCGGGCCACCAAGACGTCCCAGCAGAAGACGTGATCATCGAGAAAGCCGAGATCATTGAGTGATACTACTGATTTCAGATTTGCATCTGGAAGAGGAGCGCCCGGACATAACCCGGGCGTTTCTGGATTTCCTGTCCCAGCGCGCGCGCTCGGCACAGGCGCTGTACATTTTGGGGGATTTTTTTGAAGCCTGGGTTGGCGACGATGCAATGACGCCCTACCAGCGCTCCATCTGCGAAGCGCTACGCGAATTAAGTGACAGCGGCACAGACGTGTTTCTGATGCATGGCAATCGCGATTTCCTGATCGGCCAAGCCTTTTGTAAGGCCGCTGGCTGCACCCTGCTTAAAGACCCGAGCGTTATTGATTTTTACGGCGAGCCGGTTTTACTGATGCATGGCGATAGCCTGTGCACTCGCGACGAAGCCTACATGCGCCTACGACGCTACTTGCGTAACCCAGTGACATTGTGGGTTTTACGGCACTTGCCACTGAGCACGCGCCACGCCCTAGCGCGCAAGCTGCGCAGCGAAAGCCGGGCGCAAACCCGTATGAAAGCCAACGATATTGTCGACGTGACGCCCGACGAAGTGCCTCGGATCATGGAGCACTTTGGCGTAAAGACACTGATCCACGGCCACACCCATCGCCCCGCGATACATAAATTGCAAATTGGCGACCTCGCGGCCAAGCGCATCGTACTGGGAGATTGGGACAAACAAGGCTGGGCACTGCAGGTGGATGAACACGGCATGCAGTTGGCGGCATTTGACTTTGTCACACCGCAGTTAGTCTTACCCGGCACGCCACTTTAGGCGTGAACTGATCTCGCGATCTTTTGGTTGACCACGGAGCTGCCGCAGGCTGCGATCTTTTGCGTTTGAAGATCGAAAGATCGTAGCCTGCGTCAACTCCTACGAAACGGGTTACATACCAAGCCCTAGTGACCGCTTGCTTCAGGCCCCGGCTTGGCGTTAAAAGGCGGTTTGGCGAGCCATACCAGCAAGATCAAGCCCATGAACATCCACCCCATCAACGTGAAATAGTCCACAGTCGAAAGCATGTAGGCTTGGCTCGTCAGCACCTGATCGAGCTGGGCATACGCTTGGGTACTCGCCCCGCCTAAGCCATCCAAGGCATGCCGAGTGATCGGATCGTAGGTGCTCATGCTTTCACTCATGTAGGCATGATGCTGATCCGCACGACGGATCCAAATCCAGGTCGTCAGGGACGCGGCAAAACTGCCGCCCAATGTCCGCAGGAACGTCGCAAGCCCTGCACCGTCAGCGATCTGGCTTGGCGGGAGGTCCGACATCAAAATGCTCAAAGTCGGCATAAAGAACAGCGCCACGCCAATCCCCATAAACAACTGCACCAGTGCGACGTGCTGAAAATCCACTTGGCTGGTGAAGTCGGCACGCATAAAGCAGCTCAGGCCAATGGCCAAAAAGGCGAGCCCCGCCAATAGGCGCAAGTCGAATTTATTCGAATACTTGCCCACAAAAGGCGACATCAATACCGGCAGAATACCAATCGGCGCCACCGCCAACCCTGCCCACGTTGCGGTATAGCCCATTTGGGTTTGTAACCACTGCGGCAAGATCAAGTTGATACCGAAAAATCCGGCGTAGCCCAACACCAATACGATGGTGCCAATACGGAAATTGCGATAGGCAAACAGACGTAGGTTCACAATCGGGTGTTTGTCAGTCATTTCCCAAATCACAAAGGCTGCCAACGCTACCACTGACAGCGCCGTGCCCAGCAGAATGAAGTTGGATTCAAACCAGTCCAAATCGTTACCCTTGTCGAGCACAATCTGCAGCGCACCCACACCGATAATTAGCGTGATAAGCCCCACGTAGTCCATTGGCTGACGCGTAATGACCACCGGGCGCGCCTTGAGCTGCTGACGAACCACCAGTACCGCAAAAATACCAATCGGGATGTTAATAAAGAAGATCCAGGGCCAACTGTAACTATCTGTAATCCAGCCACCCAAAATCGGCCCGGCAATCGGGGCGACCACCGTGACCATTGCCAGCAGTGCCAATGCCATCCCCCTTTTCGCTGGAGGGTACACCGCAATCAACAAGGTTTGCGTCATGGGATACAGCGGGCCGGCGACCAGACCTTGCAGCACGCGAAAGCCCACCAACTCTGGCATTGACGTTGAAATACCGCACAAGAATGAAGCCAACACAAACAGCATTGTTGCCCATAAAAACAGCTTCACTTCACCAAACCGACGGCTCAACCAACCGGTCAATGGCAAAGCAATCGCGTTACTGACCGCAAAAGAAGTAATAACCCACGTGCCCTGCTCCGAACTCACCCCCAAGTTGCCGGAAATGGTCGGCAGTGCAACGTTCGCAATGGTGGTGTCGAGCACCTGCATAAAGGTTGCTAGCGATAGGCCAATGGTGGCGAACAACAGGCTGGGCGGGGTGAAAGACGCGTTAGTGCTCATCGCAAATCCTTTAAAGCTAGGCGTGCAGCCCCGACAATGCGGCGGGGCTTATGGATTAGCGAATCAGCGTTTAACAGCGGGCGTACCCGCTACAGCGCTGTTGCTTTCAATCAAGCGGGTAATCAGAGAATCCGCTTCAGCCAACTGTTGCTCATAGACATTGGTCGTGAACATCGCTTGTTGTGGCGGCTGTTGCGCCAGCACCGGGCCGCTCTGGTCATGCAGGTTCACCTCCACGGTGGTCGACAGACCTATGCGTAGCGGGTGCTTAGCCAACTCGTCAGCATTAATGTGAATACGCACCGGAACGCGCTGAACGATTTTGATCCAGTTACCGGTGGCGTTTTGCGCGGGCAGCAGCGCAAAGGCGCTACCTGTGCCCGCTCCAATACTGTCAACCGTGCCGCTGTACTTCACGTCGCTGCCATAAAGGTCTGACTCAATGTCCACCGGCTGGCCGATGCGCATTTTATTCAACTGGGTTTCTTTGAAGTTCGCGTCGATCCACAATTGATTGAGCGGAATAACTGCCATCAATGCGGTTCCCGGCTGAACGCGCTGCCCTAATTGCACAGTACGCTTGGCCACATAACCGGTGACCGGAGCGATTAACGTCGTGCGAGCGTGTTCCAAGTAGGCTTGACGCAACTGAGCGGCGGCGGCCAATACATCCGGGTGATTCGCGATTGCGGTGTTATCGACCAGCGCGCTGGTGGTATCGAGTTGTTGCTCAGTGTTACGCAATGCACTTTGCGCAGAGGCTAGGTCATCCCGCGCATGAGACAGTTCTTCTTGCGAGATAGCCCCACTGGCGGCCAGATTTTTCCGACGGTTGTAGTTGTCTTGGGCTTTTTGTACGGAGATTTTTTGCGCAGCGACTTGCGCTTTAGTCCCACTCACGTTGCTAAAAAGACCGCGCACCTGACGTACCGTGCGGGCCAAGTTAGCCTCGGCACTCTGCAAGCCGACCAACGAATCGCTCGGATCAAAGTTGAGCAGCACCTGCCCTTCATGAACTAGATCGCCATCATCGGCGCCGATGCTGACGACCGTACCCGCTACCAGCGGAGTGATTTCAACGACGTTCCCATTGACGTAAGCATCGTCGGTGCTTTCGCTCCAGCGACCATATAACTCGTGCCAGCCCCAGACACCAAGGCCAACTAAGATGACCAAGATGGCTAAGCCACTTAGCCAAAGTTTGCGTTTACGCTGGCTCGCAGCATCCTGATCGTGTTGTGCTTCATTCGGTGTTTGTGCAGTAGCCATGACGATTACCTAAATTTATTCTGCCAAGGAGGCTTGAACGGGAGCGGCCGCAGCCGTATTGCCGAGCTCAAAGCCACCGCCCAAGGCTTGCATCAATTGAATCGAGAGATTGATCTGTTCAGCATTCAGGTCAGCCAACTGGCGCTGTGCCTGCAGCAATTGCTGCTCAATGCTCAGCACATCTAGATAACTGCCAATGCCCGATTCGTAGCGCTGCAATCCAGAGGCATACGATTGCTGAGCAATATCGGCGGCGCGCTGCTGAGTACTGACCTGCTCGCCCATGGCATCCAATTGCTCGAGGGTATCGCTGACATCACCAAGAGCCGCCACCAGCGTCTTGTTGTATTGCGCGACGGCTAAATCGAAATTGGCGTCTTCGGCATCCAGCCCGGCGCGCAAACGCCCGCCATCAAAAATCGGCAGAGAAATCGCAGGCGCAATATTCATAAAGCGGCTGGCTGAACCAAACAGCGCATCACCCAGCAATGACTGAGTTCCCGCTGCAGCGGTCAGGTTGAGGTTGGGATAAAAGCGCGTTTTGGCGGCTGCGATATTTTTACTCGCGGCCTCAACCCGCCAACGGGCCGCTACGATATCGGGACGACGCCCCAGCAACTCGGCTGGCAACGTATTCGGGACTGCGACTGCCGCAGGCGTTAACATTTTCGGCCTAACAATCTCAAACCCACGATCCGGGCCTTTGCCCAGCAACACCGCCAAGGCGATATGGGCACTTTTGACTTGCTTTTGGGCATTGATCACCTGTTCCTGAGAACTGGCTTCAAGGCTTTCGGTTTGCTGATACTGGTAGTGGCTGTCGATTCCGGCTTGCAAGCGCTGCTTGCTCAAATCAAGCATTTTGCGGGTGCGCTGGAGGTCATCTTTGGACAGATCTAGAACGCTGTAGGCATGCCCAAGGTTGCTGTAAGCCTTTGCCACATCAGCGGCCAGAGTCAGGCTTGCGGCATGGCCGTCCACTTCCGCAGCACGCGCCTCACCCAATGCAGCTTCCCACGCATCGCGCTGGCCGCCCCACAGGTCGAAGGTGTAATTAAACGTCATACCGATGTTACGCAATGTATCGTAACGACCGCCCGAGCCTGTCGGATCTTGGGAGCGAGACAGGCGCGACCGGGTCACATCAGCTTCTGCATTCAAGGTCGGCATACGTGCCGCATTGGCAGCCCTTGCTGCTGCCGTCGCCTGATGCACACGAGCACTGGCTATTTGCATATCTGGGCTATCACGCAGCGCTTCGTCGATTAGTCCATTTAGCTGTGTATCGCCCAAGCGCTTCCACCACATTTTTTCTGGCCACGCAGCAGGTGTCACACTGAGGCCATTCAGGGTTTGAGCCGCCTTGAGGCTTTTGGCATCCAGACGCGTGCCGTCGGTCACTAAGCCGCTGTAATTTGCGCACCCAGCCAACGCCAAGGCCACACACATCAGGCTCAAGCCTGTTCGTAGCGTTTTGTTGCTCATTTTTCACCCAAGCGCATGATGGTGATCGGATCCCCGGCCGCCAACAGTATTTTTTTAAGAATCTCTTCCAGTGCTTGCAGCTCTTGCGAGCTGATGACGCCAGCCAGTTGGTTCATTGCATTGGCACCAATGCTGGGTAACTGATCGGCCAAAGCACGCCCGTCAGCGGTCAGCATCAAACGGACTTGGCGCCTGTCTGCTTCTGAACGTTGACGAATCAAAAGAGCCTTCTGCTCCAAACGATCCAACATGCGCGTCATCGAACCGCTGTCCAAGGACAGGTGCCGGCACAACTCGGCGGGCGTATCAACCGCGAACTGGGCCATGATAATCAGCACTTTGAACTGCGCAGCAGTAATGCCGTAGGGCTCCATATGGCTGTCGAGGATGCGATCTTTAAGCATATTCGCACGCCCCAAAAGTAAGCCCAGGGTGCAGTTTTGAAAGGTATCGGGATGGAAGTGTTTCATCGGGGCACCGAAAAGCTGCCTAAGCAGTAATGTAACCAAATACTACTGCTTAGGCAGCTAATGTCAAGATTATAATTAGCTAGCTAACTATATCGACGATGCATTCGGTGAATGGCTGAGCGCCTGCTGCGGCGCTCAGATCATTGAGATCAGGTCATCCCATATGCGGTAGCGCTTAGGCTTTACTGGGGTTTAAGACTGCGCGGGGACACCGCTATGAAAGCGAAACTCAGTATCAGGTGACTCAATAAGGTCTTGCTCGGCTGCGCGCACCCGCTCAATGACTTGAGCAATGTCTTTGGCATCTCCGTATTGATAAGCCAATTTCAAGTAGCCCTGAAAGTGACGCGCCTCGCTCTTGAGCAAACCGAAATAGAACTTGCCCAGTTCTTCGTCTAAATGTGGCACCAGCGCCTCGAAACGCTCACAACTACGCGCCTCGATGAACGCCCCCACCACCAACGTATCGACTAGTTTTACCGGTTCGTGGTTACGCACTACTTTGCGCAAACCTGAAGCATAACGGCCTGCTGATAGCTGACGCAGTTCGACCTTACGCTTTTTCATCAAGCGCATAACCTGCTCGTGATGCACCAACTCTTCACGGGCCAAGCGCGACATCATATTGATCAAGTCAACATGCGAGTGGTACTTAGCGATCAAGCTCAACGCGGTGCTGGCCGCTTTGAACTCACAGTTTTTGTGGTCGATCAGTAGGGTTTCCTGATCGGCCAATGCCGCTGCAATCCAACCGTCAGGCGTACGGCAACCCAAGAACTCATGGATTTCAGGAAGGTTCATGCACGCGCTCCCGAACACTGGAGGTTGCACAACGGGCCGAACGTGTTTTGACAAATCGCTGACATGAGGCTCACAAAGACTGGACGAGGCGAAAGGCGTCGATTATACGGGCCCCATGCTACAGCACCAACCGCGCAGGCTGATTTGCATCAACGCCAAGGTGGCGGATGAGCAACTATAGTGGTTGCATCCGCCTTAGTCGTACATGGAGTGAACGGTCATGCAAACCATTCGTAGCTATTTGGTCGTTATCGAACCCCAGTTGATGGAAAGCCTCGCCCTCAAGCGGGCCAAGGAAATCGCCAGCATCACCCAAGCACATTTGCATTTACTGATTAGCGACAAAGAACACGATCACACAGCCTTACTTGATGTGTTAACGGGCACCCTCAAAAACGAGGGCTACAGCGTCACCTCGCGCCAGGCCTGGCACGAAAACCTGCACACCACCATCATCAAGGAACAACAAATCAAAGGATGTGGGCTGGTAATCAAACAGCACGTTGATGACTCCACCCTACGAAAAATACTGCTCACGCCCGAAGACTGGAAACTGCTACGTGACTGCCCAGCGCCGGTCTTGCTAGTCAGAACCTCTCAGACGTGGAAGAACAGCGTCGCACTCGCGGCCATCGACGTAGGCAACGGCGAAGAAGCCCACATGGCGCTGCACAAAAAAATCATTGATCGGGGATTGCGTATTACCAGCCTGACTCACGGAGAGTTGCATGTGGTCAGTGCGCATCCAGCACCCACACTGGCGGTGATGGATGCGACTTACCCAATAGAGACAGAGTACGAAGCCAGTTATATAGCAGCCAGCAAAGAGTTTCAGAGCCGATTTGACATCAGCGATGAGCGCATGCACGTCAAAGAGGGCCCGGCTGACATCATCATTCAACACGTGGCAAAAAAGCTCGGCGCAACAGTCACCATCATTGGCACGGTGGCACGTACAGGGCTATCCGCCGCCTTGATCGGCAACACTGCTGAGATCCTGATCGACAAGCTTGAATGCGACATTTTGGTCCTCAAGCCCGATGACATTGTTGAGCAGCTTGAGCAAAAGGCGGCTGATGCATAAACCTGACTGCCGCCGCCTCAAGCGGCGGCGACAGCGTTTTAGTGCGTCGTCGCTAGCGCCCCATCACATCCTTAAGAAAACCCGGCGCGATATACCGCTCATAATGGGCTTCGGACAAAAGGAAGAATTCCCGATCAATGGCGTCGCGCAGCTCTGGCAGCTCCCAATCGCGAAACTCAGGTAAAAGCACCATGCCGTACATGTCCAGTTGGTTGATCACTCGTGCGCCGCGGGCAATCAGCTGGTATGCCCAGCAATATTCAGACTGTTGCGGCACAAAGCGAATTTTTCGCGTCACTAACTGATTACGCAATGCTTGAGGGTCAAAGACCTCAACCTTGGCGGCCATAACTTGCACTAAAAGCTGCTCAAGCCGCAGCCAGACAGCCCGCTTTTCATCCTCGTTGTAACCGTTCCAGTGAATCCCTTCGTGATGAAACCGCTTGCAGCCACGGCACACGCGCTCACCGTAAACCT
>NZ_LLWH01000113.1 GCF_001411475.1 Pseudomonas endophytica
CACCGCATCAAACTGACGCTCAACAACCTAAGCCCTGTGGAGTACAGGACCCGGGCTGCGCAGATTGCTAGCTAACCTGTCCAACTTTTGGGGGGCAGTCCACTTTGTAGGAGCTGGCGTAGGCTGCGATCTTTAGATTTCAGGACGGCTCGATAGATCAAAAGCTCGCAGCCTTCGTGCCTCGGCAGCTCCTACGAAGGCTATGGCTTGCGCATGCTCCGTAGGAGCTGCCGAAGGCTGCGATCTTTTGATCTCAAAAAGATCACAAGCACGCTCACGCCTCTGCTTGCCCCCTTCTCTACTCAGGCCTACTCTAGGCCTCATTTCGCGCCTCACTCCCCGCTGTACACCCGACTTCCCCCTTTCGGAGGCCTGTGCATGTTCGATTTTTACCCTCAGCTCAAACAGCGCTTTGCCACGCTGCGCACCCGAGCCGAGTTCTTTTCGCTGCGTTATGTGCGCGAGTCCGGGCAATACCTGTCGGTGCGCAAGAATGTCGCAGAACCTCCGTCATTCATGCACGACCAAGGCGCGATGTTGACCGTGCGACTCAAGGGCGTGGAAGCGTATGCCGCCACCAACGATTTATCCCAAGCCGGGTTGCAAGCCGCACTGGAGCGCGCCGAGGCTCAAGCCCAATTGATTGGCGAACACGCGTTGCTCGACCTGAGCCACGAGCCGGTATCGAGCGCTCAAGCAGACTACTTTTCGCCCGATCTTGAGCAAACGTTTCCGTCGCTAAGCGATTGCTACGAGCTGCTGAGCGCCGAGTCTGGCAGCGTGCCTAACGACGAACGACTGGTCAGTTGGGTGGCCTCGCTCGGGCTGACACACGTCGAGCAGATCTACCTCAACAGCGCAGGCGCCCAATTGCGTCAGGCACAACGCTTTGTATTCCCCGGTATGAGCGTGACCGCCTATGACGGCCATAACAGCCAAAGCCGCAACTTAGGCCGGGAGAATTTTGGCCAGCAAGGCGGCGCCGATGTGATCCGCCGCTGCGGGTTGATCGGCTCAGGTTCAACCGTCGCCGACCAAGCGCTGCAACTGCTGCTCGCCCCAAACACCCCGCAAGGCAAGCGCGACCTACTGCTGATGCCAGATCAAATGACTCTGCAAATTCATGAGTCCATCGGCCATCCGCTAGAGCTGGATCGCATTTTGGGTGACGAGCGCAATTACGCGGGCACCAGCTTCGTCAAACTCAGTGACTTCGGCAGCCTGCGTTATGGCTCGCCGCTGCTCAACGTGACCTTCGACCCGACGATCCCGGAGCAACTGGCCAGTTACCAGCATGACGATGACGGCACCCCGGCGCACAAAGAATTTCTGATCCGTGAAGGTGTGTTGCTGCGCCCATTGGGCGGCGCGCTGTCACAGTTCCGGGCGGGGCTTGAAGGGGTGGCCAATAGCCGTGCTTGCAGTTGGAACCGCGCACCGATTGACCGCATGGCCAACCTCAATATCGAGCCGGGCGAGCAGTCGATGGCGCAACTGATTGGCGGCATTGAAAGCGGCATTTTGATGGCCAACAACCGATCGTGGTCGATTGACGATGCCCGTAACAAGTTCCAGTTTGGCTGCGAGTGGGGCCAGTTGATCGAAAATGGCGAACTCAAAGGCGTGGTCAAAAACCCTAACTACCGGGGGATTTCCGAGCAGTTCTGGCGCAACCTCAGCGCCGTGGGCGACGTCAGCACCTTCAAAGTGTTGGGTACGCCTAACTGCGGCAAGGGTGAACCAAATCAGGTTATTCGCGTGGGCCATGCGTCCCCGGCATGTGTGTTCAGTCAAGTGGATGTTTTTGGAGGGGATGCCTGATGCATACCGCCTTGAGTCAGGCCGAGCAGTTTGAAGCGTTGGTGGCATGGTTGCACAAGGCCACACTTAGCCCTGAGCAATTCACCGTGGGCTACGACGCTGAAGCCTCGACGTTTATTCGCTTCAATAAAGGCAAGGTGCGCCAAGCTGGTGCGGTACAGCAAGCCAGCCTCAGCCTTAAGCTGATTAATAGCGGGCGCCATGCCAGCATCAAAGTCACCTTGGCCGGTGAGCTTGCTGTTGATCAACAGCGCTTGGCTGACGCTTTGGGGCAATTGCGTGAAACCTTGCCGCTGCTGCCCGTCGATCCGTATTTGCAACTCAACCCTGAGCCGTGGCAGAGCCATACGGTGCAAGCTGAGCCGTTGCCGGACACGGCCCATGTGCTGGATGACATCCGCCGCGCCGCCAAAGGGGTCGATCTGGTGGGGTTCTTCGCCAGTGGCCCGATCAGTTATGGCTACGCCAGTTCGCAAGGCGCGCTGGGCTGGCATCAAGCCAACAGCTTCAATTTTGATTGGAGCCTGTTCCACAGCAATGGCCAAGCCGTTAAAGCCAGCTACGCCGGGGCGCATTGGGACAGCGAACTCTTTGCTCTGCGCATGCAAACAGCCCGCGAGCAGTTGGCGTTTTTGGACCGCCCGGCGCACGTGCTGGCACCGGGTGAGTACCGTGCTTATCTGGCGCCCGCAGCGTTGGAGGAGGTGATGAGCATGTTGTGTTGGGGCGGCTTCTCGGCTCAAACATTAGCCAGCAAGTACAGCCCGTTGCAAAAGCTGTATGCCGGTGATGCGCAATTGAGCCCACTGGTATCACTCGACGAACAGGTCAGTGGCTCTTTGAGCCCGGCGTTTTCAGACGAGGGATACCCGCGCCAGGATTTGTCGTTGGTCAAACTCGGCAAGGCCGATCAGTCATTGGTGGGGTCGCGCAGTGCGGCCGAATATGGGCTTGAGGCCAACGGCGCCCACGCAGGCGAAGCGCCGAGTGCGCTGGCGATGGCTGCCGGGCAACTGGCACAGGCCGATATTCTCAAGCAGTTGGGCACCGGGCTGTACATCAGCAACTTGTGGTACTTGAACTATTCTGATCAACCAGCGGCACGTTTGACCGGCATGACCCGGTTTGCCACGTTTTGGGTCGAGAATGGCGAGATCAAAGCGCCGGTCAATACCATGCGTTTTGATGACAGCGTCTACAGCCTGCTGGGCACGCAACTCGAAGCACTCACGGCAGACCGTGAACTGCTGGTATCGGCCAGCACCTACGACCAGCGGCAGACTGCGTCGAATTTATTACCGGGTGCCTTGGTCAAAAAACTCACGTTGACCCTATAACCTGTAGGCGCTGGCGCAGGCTGCGATCTTTTGATCGTTTAAAAAGATCGCAGCCTGCCCCAGTTCCTACGCAAGATCCTCGAATAATGCCAGAGGTCCTATGCCGACACGCCCGGTTCTCACGCCCGAAATATTACGTTGGTTGCCATGGGTGGTGGCCATCGCGTTTTTCATGCAGTCGCTCGATGGCACGATCCTCAATACCGCCCTGCCCGACATGGCCCGCGACCTCAAAGAAAACCCGCTGCGCATGCAAGGGGTGATCGTTGCGTACATGCTCACGGTGGCCTTATTGATCCCGGCTTCAGGGTGGATCGCTGACCGCTTCGGCACCAAGAAAATCTTTTTCAGCGCCATTTTGCTGTTCAGCATTGGCTCGCTGTGTTGCGCCTTGTCGAACACCCTCGACCAATTGATCGCCGCCCGTGTGCTGCAAGGGCTGGGCGGCGCTTTGATGGTGCCGGTTGGGCGCTTGGTGGTGCTCAAGGCTTATCCGCGTACAGAGCTGGTGCGGATCATGGGGTTTATTACCATCCCCGGCCTGCTCGGCCCTCTGATCGGCCCGACCCTAGGCGGCTGGATGGTGCAGTACCTGAGCTGGCACTGGATTTTTTTGATCAACTTGCCGGTGGGCATGGTCGGTTGCTGGTGCGTCTGGAAGCTAATTCCCGACTTGCGCGGTGACGGTCGTACACGCTTCGACACCTTAGGCTTTGTGCTGTTTGGCGCAGCAATGGTGTTTATCACCGTTGCGATGGAAGGGTTGGGCGAGCTGCACATGCCGCATTTGCGTGTCATGTTGCTGCTGTTTGCGGGGTTGGCGTGTTTGGCCGCGTATTGGCTGCGAGCTGCAAATATCAGCAACCCGCTGTTCTCGCCCGTGCTATTTAAAACCAAGACCTTTGCAGTGGGCATTCTGGGCAACTTGTTTGCGCGCTTGGGCAGCGGCGCATTGCCGTTTTTGGTGCCGCTGCTGCTGCAAGTGGCGCTGGGCTATTCACCGTCAGAAGCCGGGATGAGCATGCTGCCCTTGGCGGCAGCAGCGATGGTGGCTAAATGGGGCGCTCGGCCATTGATCGAACGCTTGGGCTACCGCACGATCCTGACCGGCAATACGCTGGCGCTGGGTTTGATGCTGGCCAGCATGGGCTTGGTCACCGCACAAACGCCGTATCCGTTGCTGCTGGCCATGCTGGCCGTTTTGGGCGCGATCAACTCGTTGCAGTTCACGGCCATGAACACCGTGACCCTGATCGACCTCGATGACGCCAGCGCCAGCAGCGGTAACAGCTTGCTGTCGGTGGTGGCGCAATTGTCCCTAAGCTTGGGGGTGGCCTGCGCCGGTGCGTTGCTGGGCGGCTTCTCGGGCGACGGTGCCAGTGATGGCGTCGACACCGTGTTGGGTGCGTTCCAACTGACCTTTTTGACAGTCGGCATCATGGCCATGTTGGCGGCAGCGATCTTCCTACAACTGTCACCGCAAGACGGACGCAAGCCAAAAGCTAACTCGGAGCATGAGTTGGATCACTGATCCTCGACGGGCGCGATCTTTTAAGCGATTAACAGATCGCAGCCTTCGGCAGCTCCTCCAGCGCTGGGAGGCGGCTCATTCTTTGCGTAGGAGCTGCCGCAGGCTGCGAGCTTTAGTTTTAAAGATCAAAAGATCGCAGCCTTCGGCAGCTCCTAGGGGTTGTGTGGGGTTTGGAGTGACTTCTCGTCCAGAATGTTCGGGCATTGGGCAACGGGCTGTTACACTGCGCGACATTTTGTTTTGCAGGCCAGTCCCGTGACCACCATCGCCACCGCTTTTAATACTCTGCCTCTGTCCGCCGCCATGTTGGCTAACCTCGACTCCCTCGGTTATGCCCAGATGACGCCGATTCAGGCGCAGAGCTTGCCGGTGATCCTCAAAGGCATGGACCTGATCGCTCAAGCCAAGACTGGCAGCGGCAAAACCGCCGCTTTTGGTATCGGCCTGCTGAACCCGATCAACCCGCGCTATTTCGGTTGCCAAGCGCTGGTGATCTGCCCGACACGCGAATTGGCTGACCAAGTGGCCAAAGAAATCCGCCGTCTGGCCCGCGCCGAAGACAACATCAAAGTGCTGACCCTGTGTGGCGGCGTGTCGTTCGGCCCACAAATCGGCTCGCTGGAACACGGCGCGCATATCATCGTCGGCACCCCAGGCCGTATCCAGCAACATTTGCGCAAAGGTTCGCTGGTGCTCGACGGTCTGAACACCTTGGTGCTCGACGAAGCCGATCGCATGCTCGACATGGGGTTCTACGACGCCATCGAAGACATCATTGTGCAGACCCCTGAACGTCGCCAGACTCTACTGTTTTCGGCCACCTACCCGGTCGGCATCAAGCAGTTGTCGTCCAAGTTCATGCGCAACCCGCAGCAGGTCAAAGCAGAAGCGCTGCACACTGACAGCCAGATCGAGCAGCGTTTCTACGAGATCTCCCCTGACGAGCGCATGAGCGCTGTGACCAAGGTGCTGGGGCACTTCCGTCCGCAGTCGTGCGTGGCGTTCTGCTTCACCAAGCAGCAGGTGCAAGAAACCGTTGATCACCTGACCTCCAAGGGGATTTCTGCGGTTGGCCTGCACGGTGACTTAGAGCAGCGTGACCGCGATCAAGTGCTGGCGATGTTCGCCAACCGTTCGACGTCGGTACTGGTGGCCACTGACGTTGCGGCCCGAGGTCTGGACATTGATGCGCTGGACATGGTGATCAACGTTGAGTTGGCCCGTGATTCGGAAATCCACATTCACCGTGTGGGCCGTACTGGCCGTGCAGGCGAAAAAGGGATCGCGATCAGTCTGGTAGCGCCGTCAGAGGCACACCGCGCTCAGGCTATCGAACAACTGCAAAAAGCCCCGCTGAATTGGGAATCGCTGGATACCCTCACCTCCAAAGGCGGCGCCCCATTGCTGCCAGCCATGAGCACACTGGTGATTGCAGCGGGCCGCAAAGACAAGGTTCGCCCCGGTGACATTTTGGGCGCATTGACGGGCGAGGCCGGGATTGCAGGTGCGCAAGTGGGCAAAATCGCGATTTTTGACTTCCAAGCGTACGTCGCTGTTGACCGCACGATTGCTAAACAAGCCGCTCAGCGCCTGAGCGACGGCAAAATCAAAGGCCGTTCGCTGCGCGTTCGCGTGTTGTAAACCCCACAATACACCCCCCGTTTTTTGAGGACACCGCTTTGCGTACCACCGACGTTGTGATTATTGGCGCTGGCGCCGCAGGTTTAATGTGCGCGCTGACCGCTGCGAAACGTGGGCGCAAGGTGATGTTGATCGACCACGCCAACAAGGCCGGTAAAAAGATCCTGATGTCGGGCGGGGGCCGCTGTAACTTCACCAATATGTACACCGAGCCGAGCAATTTTTTGTCGCAGAACCCTCACTTCTGCAAATCGGCGCTGGCCCGTTACACGCAATGGGATTTCATCGAGCTGGTGAGCAAACACGGTGTGCCTTATCACGAGAAAAAGCTCGGCCAGTTGTTCTGCGATAACAAGTCCAGCGACATCCTCGATATGCTCCTCAGTGAATGTCAGCAAGCCGGTGTCAGCCTGCACTTGGACACTTCGGTTGAGCAGATCGAGAAAACCGACGGCGGTTATAGCCTCAAGACCACGCTGGATCAGTTGAACTGCCTGTCGCTGGTCATCGCCACGGGCGGCCTGTCGATTCCCACCCTTGGCGCGACCGGTTTTGGTTATCAAGTGGCCAAGCAGTTTGGCCATACATTGCTACCGACCCGGGCCGGGTTGGTGCCGTTCACCATTACAGATCAGCTCAAAGAGATCTGCACTGAACTCTCGGGCACCTCGGTAGATTGCCTAGTGAGCTGCAACGATCAAAGCTTTCGCGAGAACATTCTGTTCACTCACCGTGGCTTGAGCGGCCCAGCGATTTTGCAAATCTCATCGTTCTGGCAATCGGGAGACACGGTTGAGATCAACTTGCTGCCAGACCTAGACGCCTTGAGCTGGCTGCAAACCCAACAAGCTGAACGCCCGAACAGCGAACTTAAAACCCTGCTCGGTGAAATTTTCACCAAGAAAATGGCCACCTTGCTGGCCGAACACTGGTTTGTGTCCAAGCCGATGAAGCAGTACACCCCGGGTGAACTGGCTGAGGTGGCTGGCAAGCTGGCCTTTTGGACGGTTGTACCTGCCGGAACCGAAGGCTATCGCACCGCTGAAGTAACGCTGGGCGGGGTCGATACCCGAGAGGTGTCATCTAAGACGATGGAATCACTCAAAAGCCCGGGGCTGTATTTTGTCGGCGAAGTGCTGGATGTGAGCGGCCACTTGGGCGGTTTCAACTTTCAGTGGGCGTGGGCATCGGGGTACGCGGCCGCGCAGTTCGTTTGACCCCAACAGCATAGGCTGCGATTTTTTTGATTTGGCTTTGAAAGATCGCAGCCTTCGGCAGCTGCGCATAACCGCATTAAAAATATTTTCTGTTCGATGTGAACAGTGCCATTGTACTAACGTCTTATCTGCCTCAATTTAGCGAATCACGAGCTAGGCACCGCCACTCCATGTCATCGACCTCTTTGCGTCAGTCATTGCGCCGCCTGTGGGCGCGGGACAAGTTCAGTTACAGCGTTCGGGTATTCATTGCCCTCACCGGCAGCATGGCTTTTTGCTGGTATCAGGACGAGATGTCGCTGCTAATTCCTTTGTTCTTGGGGATTATTGCCAGCGCCTTGTCAGAGACAGATGACAGCTGGCAAGGCCGCTTGAACGCGTTGCTGGTGACGCTGGTGTGTTTCAGCGCATCGGCATTGAGCGTCGAATTACTCTTTCCCTACCCCTGGCTATTGGTCTGTGCATTAGCCTTGGCCAGTTTTGGCCTGACCATGCTCGGTGCGCTGGGCGAGCGCTACGGCGCCATTGCCTCGGCCACGCTGATTTTGGCCGTGTACACCATGATTGGCGTTGATCAACGCGGCGGCGAGGTCACCGATTTCTGGCACGAACCCATGTTGCTGGTGGCGGGCGCCGCTTGGTACGGCCTGCTGTCAGTGCTGTGGCAGGCGATGTTTTCCCACCAGCCGGTGCAGCAAAGTTTGGCGCGACTGTTCTGGGAACTGGGTCTGTATCTCAAGCTTAAGTCGTCGCTGTTTGAGCCGGTGCGCAACGTGGATATTGAAGCCGGCCGATTGGAGCTGGCCCGACAGAATGGACGGGTAGTGGCCGCATTGAATGCCGCGAAAGAGATCATTTTGCATCGGGTCGGCAGCTCGCGGCCGGGTTCTAAAATCAGCCGCTACCTCAAGATGTACTTCCTCGCCCAAGACATTCACGAGCGCGCCAGCTCATCGCACTACCCGTACAACGCGCTGGCCGAGGCCTTTTTCCACAGTGACGTGATGTTCCGCTGCCAACGCCTGTTGCGCCAACAGGGTGTGGCCTGCCAGCGCCTCTCAGAGTCCATCAAGCTGCGCCAGCCGTTTGTCTATGACGACAGTTTTGCCGAAGCGCTGGCCGACTTGCACGCCTCGCTCGAACACTTGCGCATCCAAAGCAATCCGGCCTGGCGCGGGCTACTGCGTTCATTACGCGCATTGGCAGCTAACCTAGGTACGCTCGATCGCCTGCTCAGTGATGCGAGCAACCCCGATACCCTAGCCGATGCGACGGACAGCAGCCTGCTGGACCGCTCGCCTCGCAACCTCAAGGATGTAGGGGCGCGCTTGCGTCAGCACCTTACGCCCACCTCGCTGATCTTTCGCCACGCCTTGCGCCTGCCATTGGCCCTGAGCATCGGTTTTGCGATGGTGCACTGGATTCACCCAAGCCAAGGTTACTGGATCATCCTCACTACGCTGTTCGTCTGCCAACCGAGCTACGGCGCCACACGGCGCAAGTTCAGCCAGCGGATCATCGGTACGTCCATCGGCCTAGCCGTGGGTTGGGCGCTATTCGACTTGTTCCCAAACCCGCTGGTGCAATCTATGTTTGCGGTGGTGGCCGGGGTGGTGTTCTTTATCAACCGCACCACGCGTTACACCCTGAGCACAGCCGCCATCACCTTGATGATTCTGTTTTGCTTCAATCAGGTGGGCGACAGTTACGGGCTGTTCTTGCCTCGGCTGTTCGACACGTTGGTGGGCAGCGTGATTGCCGCTGCGGCAGTTTTCCTGTTCCTGCCTGACTGGCAGGGCCGTCGGCTCAATCAGGCGCTGGCTAATACGTTGAGCTGCAACAGCCAGTACCTACGCCAGATTTTGCAGCAATATGCGCAGGGCAAACGAGATGACCTGGCTTATCGCTTGGCAAGGCGTAACGCCCACAACGCTGACGCGGCACTCTCGACCACACTGGCTAACATGCTGATGGAACCTGGGCACTTTCGTAAAGACGCTGACATGGGCTTCCGCTTTTTGGTGATGTCGCACACCTTGCTCAGCTATTTGTCGGGCTTGGGCGCGCACCGCGGTACTGAGTTGCCGGTGGAGTTACGCGAGCAATTGATCGAGGGCGCAGGGCGACGTATTGCAGACAGTATTGACCTGATAGCCAAAGGTCTGAGCGCTAAACTCCCGGTGGCGGTGCAGAGCGACGAGGAAGAGGCAATGGCCAACGAACTGGAGCAGATGCCAGACGATAGCGATGAAGACCAGCGATTAGTGCAAACCCAATTGGCCCTTATTTGCCGTCAACTGGGCCCCTTACGCACCTTGGCCGCGCATTTGGTCAAAGCTCCGTAGGATTTATCGCAGCTTGGCGGCCGTCAGCATCACGCCTACTATCGACTCATCGTTTCGATCTCAAGGACAACACCGTGACCATTGACTGGATCTGCAAGCACCACAACGACTTAGGTAAACAACAGCTCTACGCCATTCTGGAATTGCGCTCAAAGGTGTTCGTCGCCGAACAGGAATGCGCCTATCAAGACGTCGATGGGCAAGATCTTTGCGGCGATACGCTGCATGTGATGGGTTGGCAGGACGACCAACTGGTGGCCTACGCACGCTTGCTTGACCCCGAGTCTCAGGGCGGTGACGTGGTGATAGGCCGGGTGATCATTGCACCTGATGGCCGCGGGCAAAAACTTGGGCACACCCTGATCAAAGTGGCGCTGCGCAACATCGAAGAGTACTGGTCGGGGCAACCGATTTTCATGTCTGCACAGGCGCATTTACAGCCGTTTTATGAGCAACACGGTTTCCATGCTGAGGGCGAGCAGTACCTTGAAGATGACATCCCGCACATCGCCATGCGCCGCGATTAAGGGTAACCAAGCACCTGTTTAATCTGTTCCAGATGCTGCCCCACCCAGGCTTTGTCGACGGGGCCCCAACTGCGAATCTGATAGCGCCCGGCATGGTTTCGGGCGCCGTCCTGCTGCTCAAACTCACACACAATGTCTAGATCAGCCAAGGCCGCGATCGTGTCCTGAGCGGTACGCCGCGGCATGCCGGTGACCTCGGTCAGCGCTGGCACATTACTGGCGATGTGGCTGTCGATTAACCAAGCCACATACAAACGCCGATAAAAACTGCTTTTGGTTTTACTGACTTCCATTCAGAACTCCTTATTGGTCTTTGTGGGCAACAATACCTGCGGGCCTGGGTTGAGATCTCGCCATGTGAGGTACACCCGCAGGTCAAACTCCAGTTGGTGATAACCGGGCAACATGTGCTCGCATAATTTGTAGAACGCTTTGTTGTGGTCGGACTCTTTCAGATGCGCCAACTCATGAACCACGATCATTTTTAAAAACTCAGGCGCCGTCTCTTTGAACAATGAGGCTACGCGCAGCTCTTTCTTGGCTTTAAGTTTGCCACCCTGAACCCGCGAGATGGTGGTGTGCAGCCCCAACGCACGGTGAGTCAAGTCCAGTCGGTTATCAAACAACACCTTGTCAAAGGACGGCGCGTTGCGCAGGTATTCCTGTTTGAGTTCTTGGGCGTAGGCATACAAGGCTTTATCGCTTTGCACCGCGTGGCGCTGTGGATAACGCTCGCTTAGGTAGCTGCCCAACTGGTCGCGCTCAATCAGTTGACGCACCTGATCCTGCAACGTCTGAGGATAAGCCTGGAGGTATTTGAGAACAGTCATGAGGTGCCAACGCACAGCGTAAAGTTCGCCAGTGTAGCGAATTCAGCTTTTATGGCTACTTTGTCGGACTTTTACGCTGCTAAGAGACAGACGTTTCCGAGAAAACTGAGTGCCTGCAAGCGCTGCTTGCGACTTGGAAAGAGTCGGGGCTATCTTCACCCGTCGCTGACGAGCCCCGTGGATGAGACATGAAAAATCCGACACCCGCCGGTCCCAAGCCAAAGCGCACCCAGCGCGATGATCACCAGCACGATGACGCCACCCGGCAGATTCTCAAACGCCTGCAACAAAACCCGCGTGCCAATGTGGACACACTAAAACCCACTCAAGCGCACGAAATCAGCCCACAGTCACCGTTTACGGTACAGGCCGATGTGCGTGCCCTGGAGGCGTTGCAGCATGTCTCGATCATGCTCAAAAGCGCAGAAGAGGTGTCAGATGAAATCACCGAGTTGGCCAGCGGCGTAGAACGCGGCTTGGTGTGGTCGCTGGTGCATTCTGTCGAAATGGCTCGCTCGCTGGTGGATGCGCTGCTCAAGGGTAATGGCATAGATCCCGAAAAAACACACCCTACCTTGTAGGAGCTGCCGCTGGCTGCGAGCTTTTAACAATCTAAAGATCGCAGCCTGCGGCAGCTCCTACGAGGTCCCAAGAAGCACAAAAAAGCCCGCATCGCTGCAGGCTTTTCATAACGCTAAGGCTTAATTGACCTTGGCGTTCAGCTCACCTTTAAGGTAACGCTGGTACATGGCTTCCAGAGAGATCGGCTTGATCTTCGAGGCATTGCCCGCAGTACCGAACGCTTCGTAACGAGCGATACACACGTCACGCATGGCCGTTACAGTGGCGCCGAAGAATTTACGCGGGTCGAACTCGCTTGGGTTGGTGGCCATCAGGCGACGCATTGCACCGGTAGATGCCAGACGCAGGTCAGTGTCGATATTGACCTTACGCACGCCGTATTTGATACCTTCAACGATTTCTTCAACCGGCACACCGTAGGTCTCTTTGATGTCGCCGCCGTACTGGTTGATGATCGCCAGCCACTCTTGTGGCACAGAAGACGAACCGTGCATCACCAAGTGAGTGTTCGGGATGCGTTTGTGGATTTCTTTGATTCGGTCAATCGCCAATACGTCGCCGGTAGGCGGCTTGGTGAACTTGTAAGCACCGTGGGACGTACCAATGGCAATGGCCAAAGCATCCACTTGAGTACGTTTTACGAAGTCAGCCGCTTCTTCCGGGTCGGTCAGCATTTGGCTGTGGTCCAGAACGCCTTCAGCGCCAATACCGTCTTCTTCGCCCGCCATACCGGTTTCCAAGGAACCCAGGCAGCCCAGCTCGCCTTCAACCGACACACCACACGCGTGCGCCATGGCAACGGTTTGCTGAGTGACGCGAACGTTGTAGTCGTAGTCGGTTGGGGTTTTGCCGTCTTCGCCTAAAGAACCGTCCATCATCACCGAGCTGAAGCCCAGTTGGATCGAACGCTGGCAGACGTCAGGGCTGGTGCCGTGGTCTTGGTGCATGCACACCGGGATGTGCGGGAATTCTTCGATTGCCGCGAGAATCAGGTGACGCAGGAAAGGAGCACCCGCGTACTTACGCGCACCGGCCGAAGCCTGAACGATCACCGGGGAGTCAGTCTTGTCAGCGGCTTCCATGATCGCGCGCATCTGCTCAAGGTTGTTGACGTTGAAAGCTGGAACGCCGTAGCCGAATTCGGCGGCGTGGTCCAACATCTGGCGCATGCTGATAAGTGCCATTGTGTATGTCTCTCCCGGACAAGGGTCGTTAATCGTGCAAGCCTGCCGTAGCGGCGGCTGCGATTCAAGTTATTGCAGATCGGGGGTTAGCCCAGACTCTACGAATTCGATAGAGCTGAAACGTTACAGCTCTAGCTATAGCTGCACGCCCTTCTGTAAGAGCTAGCTTGCTCGCGATCTATTAAAAGATTAAAAGATCGCAGCCTGCGCCAGCTCCTACATCTGTAACCGTCAGGGACATCCGTGCTCTTTTGAAGGTTGGGGTCTCTCGTATTTTTCCAGTGCTTCAGGCCCTGAGCGCTTATTGACCAGCGGCACGCTCTGCGCCTGCCACTCAGCTTGGTAACAACCACTCTCTTCGGGAGTGGCGGGTTCTGCAGATGGCTCGGCCGAACCCGCACAACCGGCCAAAAAGCCCGCAACAATCAACAGCGGTAACAACTTGACCATGTCCATGCTTCCTTTCAGGGCCCGAATCATATTCAGGCTTTGGCGCGGCTTTCCAAGATTTCGACCGCAGGCAGTACCTTGCCTTCGACGAACTCCAAGAATGCACCGCCGCCGGTGGAGATGTAGGACACTTGATCAGCAATGCCGTACTTGTCGATAGCAGCCAAGGTGTCGCCACCGCCCGCAATCGAGAAAGCCGAGCTGTCGGCGATGGCTTGAGCCAGTACTTTGGTGCCGTTGCCAAACTGATCAAATTCAAACACACCCACCGGGCCGTTCCACAGAATGGTCTTGGACGACTTCAGCAGCTCAGCGAAGTGCGCAGCGGTTTGCGGACCAATGTCCAAGATCATGTCGTCAGCCGCCACGTCGCCAATCAGTTTGACAGTGGCCGCAGCAGACTCGGCGAACTCCTTGGCCACTACCACGTCAGTTGGGAGCGGCACGTTAACCTTGGCGGCGATGGCGCGAGCCGTGTCCAACAGATCGGGTTCGTACAGCGACTTGCCGACCGGGTGGCCGGCAGCGGCCAGGAAGGTATTGGCAATGCCGCCGCCCACGATCAGCAGATCGCAGATCTGGCTCAGGCTGTTGAGGACTTCGAGTTTAGTCGACACCTTGGAACCGGCAACAATGGCAGCCATTGGTTTGGCCGGGGCGCCCAGGGCTTTGCCCAGCGCGTCCAGCTCAGCGGCCAGCAAAGGGCCCGCCGCGGCCACTTCGGCGAACTTGGCGACGCCATGGGTAGAGCCTTCAGCGCGGTGGGCGGTGCCGAACGCGTCCATCACAAATACGTCGCACAGGGCGGCGTATTGCTTGGCCAGTTCGTCGGTGTTTTTCTTTTCGCCTTTGTTGAAGCGCACGTTTTCGAACAACACGATGTCGCCCGCTTTCACGTCAACGCCGTTCAAGTAGTCGCTGACCAGCGGTACGTCACGGCCCAAGGCCTTGCTCAAATAGTCAGCAACAGGCTTGAGGCTGTTTTCAGCCGAGAACTCACCTTCAGTCGGGCGCCCCAAGTGCGAGCAGACCATTAGTGCTGCGCCTTTTTCCAGCGCTAGCTTGATGGTCGGCAGCGAAGCAAGGATACGGGCATCGCTGGCAACAACACCGTCCTTTACTGGGACGTTGAGGTCTTCGCGGATCAGCACGCGCTTACCTTGCAGATCGAGGTCGGTCATCTTCAACACGGTCATGGGTCGCAGTTCCTGAGTATCTACTGTTAGAGAGCGGGTTTAGGGTGGGTGGCGTGCAAATAATGCTCTGCCACATCAATCATTCGATTGGCAAAACCCCATTCGTTGTCGAACCACGCCAGCAGGTTCACCAGCCGAGGGCCGGAAACACGGGTTTGGCTAGCATCGACGATGGCCGAATGCGGGTCATGGTTAAAATCGCAACTGGCGTGTGGCAACTCGGTATAAGCCAATAAGCCTTTGAGCGGGCCGCTGGTCGCCGCTTCGCGCAGCACGCGGTTAACCTCTACGGCGTCGGTATCGCGCGCGGTGATCAAGGTAATATCCAGACATGACACATTCAACGTCGGCACACGTACCGCTTTGGCCTGAATACGGCCTGCCAGCTCTGGCAATAAACGCTCAATGCCTTTGGCAAGGCCGGTAGAAACCGGAATCACCGACTGAAACGCCGAGCGGGTTCGACGCAAGTCTTCATGGTGATAGGCATCAATCACCGGCTGATCGTTCATCGCCGAGTGAATGGTGGTGATCGACACGTACTCAAGGCCAAACGCTTCATCGAGCAAGCGCAACAGCGGTACGCCGCAGTTGGTGGTACAAGACGCGTTGGACACCAAACGTTCGTCGCCGCTCAGGGTGTGCTGGTTAACGCCATACACGATGGTCGCGTCGACATCTGCTTCGCTGGCCATCGGGTGCGAAAACAGCACACGCGGGGCTCCGGCATCAAGAAAGCGCAGGCCATCGGCGCGCGTGTTGTAGACGCCGGAACACTCCAGCACTAAATCTACGCCCAACGCAGCCCAGTCGATGCCTTCGGGGGTGGCACTGCGGAATACTTTCACGCAGTCGCCATTAATATGCAGGCAATCGCCTTCGATCCTTATCTCGCCGGGGAACCGGCCATGTGTGGAGTCGAAGCGCGTCAAATATTCGAGACTGGCCATATCGGCCAAGTCATTCAATGCAACGATTTCGAACCCAGCAGCTGCCCCTCGCTCAAACAACGCACGCAAGACGCAACGACCCACGCGGCCGTAGCCGTTGAGTGCAACTTTGTAAGGACGCGGTTGAGGCATGGGGTTCTCTTATTAAGGGATTAGCAAAACAATCCCCGTAAGAGCTGCCGCAGGCTGCGATCTTTTAAGATCAAAAGATCGCAGCCTGCGGCAGCTCCTACGAGGGGCTTGCTTAGTCTTCCAGCAGCTCTTCAGCCTGACCCAGAATGTTTTCCAGGGTGAAGCCGAACTCTTCGAACAAGGCTGGTGCAGGCGCCGACTCACCATAGGTGGTCATGCCAATGACGCGGCCTTCCAAGCCCACGTACTTGTACCAGTAGTCTGCATGGGAGGCTTCGATGGCAATACGAGCGCTCACTTGCAGCGGCAGAACCGACTGCTTGTAGCCTGCATCTTGGGCTTCGAACACGCTGGTGCACGGCATCGAAACAACGCGTACTTTGCGGCCTTGCTCAGTCAGTTTTTCGTACGCCTGCACGGTCAAGCCCACTTCGGAACCGGCCGAGATCAAGATCAGCTCTGGCTCGCCTTCACAATCTTTGAGCACGTAACCACCACGGTTGATGTCGGCAATTTGACCGGCATCACGGGTTTGGTGGTTGAGGTTCTGACGAGAGAAGATCAGCGCCGAAGGGCCGTCCTTACGCTCCAGTGCGAACTTCCAAGCCGCTGCGGATTCAACCGCGTCAGCTGGGCGCCAAGTATCGAGGTTTGGCGTAGTACGCAGGCTGGTCAGTTGCTCAACCGGCTGGTGCGTCGGGCCGTCTTCGCCCAAACCAATGGAGTCGTGGGTGAACACATAGATCACGCGCTGCTTCATCAGAGCCGACATGCGGATGGCGTTACGAGCGTATTCCATGAACATCAGGAAGGTCGCCCCGTAAGGCACCAAGCCACCGTGCAGGGCAATACCGTTCATGATGGCGCTCATGCCGAACTCGCGTACGCCGTAGTACACGTAGTTGCCGCTGGCGTCTTCAGCGCTTACACCTTTGCAACCTTTCCAGAGGGTCAGGTTAGAACCGGCCAAGTCAGCCGAGCCGCCCAGCAGTTCTGGTAGCAGAGGGCCGTAAGCGTTAAGCGCATTTTGGCTGGCTTTACGGCTGGCAATGGTTTCGCCTTTAGCAGCGACTTCGGCGATGTACTCGTTAGCCTTACGATCAAAGTCCAGTGGCAGATCACCTTTCATGCGGCTGCCGAACTCGTTGGCCAACTGCGGAAACTCGGCAGCGTAGGCTTCAAAGCGCTGGTTCCACTCGGACTCAGCGGCGGCACCGGCTTGCTTGGCATCCCATTCGGCATAGATATCGGCCGGGATTTCAAACGGGCCGTGGTCCCAGTTCAGCGCTTTGCGGGTCAGGGCGATTTCATCGTTGCCTAGCGGAGCGCCGTGGCAATCTTCTTTGCCTTGCTTGTTCGGCGAGCCAAAACCAATGGTGGTTTTGCAGCAGATCAGCGTTGGCTTATCGCTTTTACGGGCCGTTTCGATCGCGGTTTTGATTTCTTCCGGGTCGTGACCGTCAACGTTGCGGATCACTTGCCAGTTGTAGGCTTCGAAACGCTTTGGCGTGTCGTCGGTGAACCAGCCTTCAACTTCACCATCAATCGAGATGCCGTTGTCGTCATAGAACGCGATGAGTTTGCTCAGGCCCAACGTACCGGCTAGCGAACTCACTTCGTGGGAAATGCCTTCCATCATGCAGCCATCACCCAGAAACACGTAGGTGTGGTGATCGACAATGTTATGACCTGGGCGGTTGAACTGCGCGCCCATGACTTTTTCAGCCAGGGCAAAGCCCACAGCGTTGGCCAAGCCCTGACCCAGTGGGCCAGTGGTGGTTTCAACGCCCGGCGTGTAACCGAACTCTGGGTGGCCCGGCGTACGGCTGTGCAGTTGGCGGAAGTTTTTCAGGTCGTCGATCGACAGGTCATAGCCGGTCAGGTGCAACAACGAGTAGATCAGCATCGAGCCGTGGCCGTTGGACAGCACGAAGCGGTCACGGTCAGCGAACGATGGATTGCTCGGGTTGTGCTTCAGATAATCGCGCCACAGTACTTCGGCGATATCCGCCATACCCATAGGGGCACCTGGATGGCCGCTGTTGGCTTTTTGCACGGCATCCATGCTGAGTGCACGAATGGCGTTGGCACGCTCACGACGGCTGGGCATCGCTGTTCTCCTGGGTATTGAAAGTTAAATCGAAACGGAAAAAAGGCGAGCATTTTCCCTCACCCACCGCCCTCGGGGCAATGACAGATAGTCGCTTGAAACGTTTTTCCTGCGCTTAACCGTTCAACCTGTTGAAGATCGGACATTTCATTTCGTTATTACGTGCAAGCCATCCGACCAACGAACCAGTTATCGACCAATATCAAAAAGTTTTGATATTGGTCTTGCGAGGTAGGGTGCGGGTAACTAGACTGCGGCGCTATGAACTTACGCGTGCCTTCAATCCGCCATGACGATTGCGACGAGCTCTCCGCATTGTGCAAGGCTGGGGGCGACCCGCTGCGGCTCAATGTGCTGCGTGCGCTGGCCAACGATTCATTTGGAGTGCTGGAACTGACGCAAATCTTTGCCACGGGCCAATCCGGCATGAGCCACCACCTCAAGGTGTTGTCTCAAGCGCAACTGGTGGCCACGCGTCGTGAAGGCAATGCCATTTTTTATCGTCGTGCCCTGCCCCACACCGCGCTGCTAGGCGGCAAATTGCATGCGGCGTTGCTAGAAGAGGTCGACAATCTGACCTTGCCTGCCGATGTGCAAGCACGCATCAGCGCCGTACATGGACAACGAGCAGCGGCCAGCCAAGACTTTTTCTCACGTATCGCTGAGAAATTTCGAGCTCAACAGGATTTGATCGCAGGCTTGCCACAGTATCGGGATAGCGTCTTGGCGTTGCTCGACAAACAGAGCTTTAGCTCAGCCGCCACGGCCCTTGAGGTCGGCCCCGGTGATGGCAGTTTTTTGCCAGACTTGGCTCGCCGCTTCCAGCAAGTCACGGCGCTGGATAACAGCTCGGTGATGCTTGAGCTGGCCCGCCAGCTATGTGAACGCGAGTCATTGAATAACGTCAGCCTGCTATTAGCCGACGCGCTGCACGATACGTCTATCCAAGCCGATTGCGTGGTCATGAACATGGTTTTGCACCATTTCGCGGCACCGGCTGAAGCACTAAAGCAACTGGCCACCTTGCTAAAACCTGGCGGTAGCCTGCTGGTAACAGAGTTGTGTAGCCATAATCAGGTGTGGGCCCGTGAGGCTTGCGGCGATTTGTGGTTAGGTTTTGAACAAGATGATCTGGCCCATTGGGCCACCGCTGCGGGACTCGTTCCCGGGGAAAGCCTCTATGTAGGCTTACGTAATGGTTTCCAGATTCAGGTCCGCCACTTTCAGCGGCCAGCTGGCGACACTCACCATCGGTAAATATTAGGAAACCGTCGAGATGAGCGAATACTCCCTTTTCACCTCCGAGTCCGTGTCTGAAGGGCATCCGGACAAAATCGCCGACCAGATTTCTGATGCGGTGCTGGACGCCATCATTGCTGAAGACAAGCACGCCCGTGTGGCCTGCGAAACTCTGGTGAAAACCGGCGTAGCAATCATCGCAGGCGAAGTGACCACTTCGGCTTGGGTTGATCTGGAACAGATCGTTCGCGACGTCATCACCGATATTGGTTACACCAGTTCCGACGTCGGTTTCGACGGCGCGACCTGCGGCGTCATGAACATCATCGGCAAGCAATCCCCAGACATCAACCAAGGTGTTGACCGTGCCAAGCCTGAAGATCAAGGCGCCGGTGACCAAGGCCTGATGTTCGGCTATGCCAGCAACGAAACTGACGTGCTGATGCCGGCACCGATCACGTTCTCGCACCAACTGGTTCAGCGCCAAGCTGAAGCCCGCAAATCTGGCTTGCTGCCTTGGTTGCGCCCGGACGCTAAGTCTCAAGTGACGTGCCGTTACGAAAACGGCAAGGTCGTGGCCGTCGACGCCATCGTGTTGTCGACTCAGCACAACCCAGAAGTGTCGTACAGCGATCTGCGCGAAGGCGTGATGGAACTGATCGTCAAGCACGTGCTGCCTGCCGAACTGCTGCACAAAGACACTCAGTTCCACATCAACCCGACTGGCCAATTCATCATCGGTGGCCCAGTGGGCGACTGCGGCCTGACCGGTCGTAAGATCATCGTTGACACCTACGGCGGCATGGCCCGTCACGGCGGTGGCGCATTCTCGGGTAAAGATCCATCCAAGGTTGACCGTTCGGCGGCCTACGCCGGTCGTTATGTAGCCAAAAACATCGTGGCTGCTGGCTTGGCTGAGCGTTGCGAGATCCAGGTTTCCTACGCTATCGGCGTCGCTCAACCGACTTCGATCTCGTTGAACACCTTCGGCACTGGCAAGATCGCCGACGACAAAATCATCAAGCTGGTGCGTGAAGTGTTCGACCTGCGTCCTTACGCGATCACCACCATGCTCGACCTGCTGCACCCGATGTACCAAGAAACCGCAGCTTATGGTCACTTTGGCCGTACCCCGCAAACCAAAACGGTTGGTGACGATACTTTCACCACGTTCACGTGGGAGCGTACCGACCGCGCTGAAGAGCTGCGCACTGCCGCTGGCTTGTAAGTCAGACTGCTGCACCCAAGCCCCGGACAGGCGACTGTTCGGGGCTTTTGTGCCCGACACACGCGGCAATCCTCTACCCGCGCGCGCTAAAAATCCTCCACTAGCCTTAAGCATTCACTCCGAGCAAGGACGCTCAAGATGCTGGCCATACTCCGTGTTTTCAGTGGGCTTGTGCTCGCTGTCCTCAGCTTCAACTCATTCGCCAACACCTGCGACGAGACTCAAGCTCTGCGCCAGCAGCTCGAGGTCTGGGATGACAGTTACCACCGACTGGGGGTTTCGTTGGTCAGCGACTCGGTTTACGACCAACTACGCAGCCGCCTTGAACACTGTCTTGGTGCGCACAACCCACTACAGACTGCCAGTGGCCCGCTCTCGCACCCCGTGGCGCAAACAGGTTTGGCCAAACTGGCTGATGAACCCGCCGTTCAAGACTGGCTCAAAGGGCGCCAAGACCTGTGGATTCAACCCAAGGTGGATGGCGTGGCCGTCACATTGATCTACCGCCAAGGGCAACTCCAGCACGTCATCAGTCGGGGCGACGGACTAAAGGGCCAGAACTGGATAGGCTCTGCCCGAGCGATCAGCGCCATCCCTCAACGTTTGCCGCAGCCTGTGGATATGTTGCTGCAAGGCGAACTTTACTGGCGCTTGCCCGACCATATCCAAGCCAAGGCGGGCAGCGTCAATGCTCGCAGCATCGTTGCCGGGCTGATGGCGCGGCATGAACTGAGCCCGGCACAAGGTCAACGTATTGGGCTGTTTGTGTGGGACTGGCCCCAAGGCCCGCGTGTTCAAAGCGAACGGTTTGCTCAGTTGGCGGAGCTGGGGTTTACCGACAGCCGAACCTACAGCCAGCCCATCGAACACCTCGAGCACGCGCGACATTGGCGCGAGTATTGGTTTAATAGCCCGCTGCCTTTCGCCAGCGATGGTGTGGTGTTGCGCCAAGGCCCGCGCCCTGCGGCCGAACGTTGGCAAGCCAAGCCACCTGACTGGGCCGCGGCATGGAAATACCCGCAGGCTCAGGCACTAACCGAGGTGCGTGCAGTTACCTTCAATGTGGGTCGTACAGGGCGTATCACGCCCATGCTGGAACTGACTCCGGTGCGCCTCGATGACCGCACAATAAAACGCATCAGCGTGGGTTCGCTACAGCGCTGGCGACAACTGGATATTCGAACCGGTGATCAAGTCGTCATCAGCTTGGCAGGCATGACCATTCCTCAACTGGACAGCGTGGCCGTGCGGGCCAGCGAGCGCATTGAAGTCAAAACACCCAACCCCACGGACTTCCATGAGCTGAGTTGCTGGCAGGCAACACCGGGATGCGAAGGTCAGTTTTTAGCGCGGCTTAGTTGGCTGAGCGGTAAAAAGGGCTTGGCGATGCCATCTGTCGGGCCGGGCACGTGGAAAACCTTGGTTACAGCGGGCCGCGTTAACAACCTGTTGGATTGGCTGACCCTTGATAGCGCACAGCTTGCTAACATTAGCGGCTTCGGCAAACGTAGCAGCGAACGCTTGCTCACAAGTGTGCACGCGGCACGGCAACAACCGTTTGAACGTTGGGTCAGAGCCCTTGGCTTGCCACCCAGCGCGGATGCGCCGCTGGGGCAGTCATGGCAAGCATTGGTTGCTCGTGACGAAAGGGCTTGGCAGGCTTACCCAGGAATTGGGCCGCAGCGTGCAACGCAACTGGTTAAGTTTTTGCGCGAGCCCAACGTCCAAGCGTTAAGCAAACAGTTACGTGCTGCGGGGGTTGCCGGTTTTGATTAGAAACCGCGCCGTCGCTTCACCCGAGGCGTATGCTGCGTCTCAGCTTTTTGAATTGTGTGTATTGTCATTATTTTTGTCACGGAGCTTTTTATGAAACGTTTTTCACCGCTCGCCCTGTTTACTGTTTGCGGCCTGCTGGCTGCTCCATTGATGGCTGCTGATCAAACCCCAGAACTCACTGGTTGTGCGGCTAAAAAGCACGCCATCAGCGTGCAACTCGAACAAGCACGTGCCCACAACAACAGCAACCAAGTGGCGGGTTTGGAAAAAGCCCTGAGCGAAGTTACCGCGAACTGCACCGATGCGGGCCTGAAGAAAGAGCGCGAAAACAAAGTGCTGGAAGCCAAGCACGACGTCAGCAAGCGCCAGGCAGACTTGGACAAAGCCATGAAAAAAGGCGATCCAGAAAAAATCGACAAGCGCAAAACCAAGCTTGCTGAGTCGCGCAAAGAGCTACAAGAAGCGCTGGAACAGTTGGATAAGTGAGCCATTGAACGCCCTGTAGGAGCTAGCTTGCTCGCGATCTTTTGATCGTTAAAAGCAAAAGATCGCAGCCTGCGGCAGCTCCTACGGGTTCAGTGATTTCTGAAGACTTTGTGACACGCGCTGCACGTGTCTTGGACTTTCTGCACCGCTGGCGTCAGGTGGCTGGCCTTATAAGGTTGTAATTGACTGGCAATCACCAACTCTCCCGTCGCAGCTTCCAATTCACGCGCCAACGCCTGAAAACGCGCTTGCTTGTGCCAAACGGCATCTGTCGCGCTGGATTGATCTGAATCTTTAGCCTGCGCAAAATGCGTCCACGGTTGGTAAGCCAATGCATCCAACTGCACGGCCGCCTCAGCGAAGCGCGGGCCATTGAACGCAACCCGCCCCTTTAACATACCGCTCAGTTCCTCACTGGTACTGAGCATTTGTTTAAAGATCGCTTTGCGCTGACCCAGCGGTGAATCGGGATCAATGCCGCCGCACGCCGACAGCACCAAGCAAGCCAGCAACACAATGGAACAATATTTAAAAGTCATGGTGGCTTCACGTCACAAAAAACGGTTGCCAGCATCCTCGGGTCACTTGCAAAGACCAATACCCCTATTAAATATACGGTTGCCTCGACGGCTATCTGACCTCGGCAACCCTTGAAGGAACATCGCAGATGAAATCACTTTTCAAGCCTCTGGCTTGGGCGCTGCCGATTGTCATGTTGCTGGCGGGCTGCAATGGCACCGACAAAGACACCGACAAACCTACCCCTCACACCACGTACAGCAAAGCCGACTGGAGTGCGCTCCCCGAAGTGACCGGTGTCGATCTGCAAAACGGTTTTGCCTCATGGCGCAGTGCGTGTACCCGGCTCAAAGCCGACCCCAACTGGGGGAGCCTGTGCAGCGCTGCCGCCAGTTTGCCCGCCAACCCGAGCGTGGCCGAGGTCAGCAGCTTTCTGCAAACTCACTTGGATGTGTACAGCTTGCGCTCGGCCGAAGGCAGCAGTGACGGCTTGATCACCGGGTACTACGAGCCGGTTTACCCCGGCAGCCTAAAACAGACCGCCAATGCCAATGTGCCGATTTACGGTATTCCGTCTGACTTGATCGTAGTGAACCTAGACAGCATTTACCCTGAACTCAAAGGTAAACGCCTGCGCGGTCGTCTTGAAGGGCGAGTACTCAAGCCCTATGACACCGCCGAAACCATCTACAGCAAAGGGCTGAACGCTCCGGTGCTGGCATGGCTGACCGATCCGATGGACCTGCAATTTTTGCAAATTCAGGGTTCGGGCCGAGTACAGCTAGAAAATGGCCGCCAACTGCGCATCGGATACGCTGACCAAAATGGGCATCCCTACAAGCCTATTGGCCGTTGGCTGGTCGAACAGGGCGAACTAAAAAAAGAAGACGTCACCATGGGCACTATTCACGCATGGGCAATGGCTCACCCTGAGCGCGTGCATGAGTTGCTGGCAAGCAACCCCAGCTATGTATTTTTCACCCAAAACCCTGACAGCAACGAAGGCCCACGCGGCTCTCTCAACGTGCCGCTGACACCCGGATACAGCGTGGCGGTGGATCGTTCAGTGATCCCACTGGGCAGCCTGCTGTGGTTGTCGACCACACAAGCAGATGGCCAGCCGATTATTCGCCCGGTCGCCGCCCAAGACACGGGCGGCGCAATTGCGGGTGAAGTGCGCGCTGACTTCTTCGTCGGCACCGGCCCTCAAGCCGGGCAAATAGCGGGCGACATGAAACAGAAAGGCAACATCTGGCTGTTATGGCCTAAAGGTGCCGAACTGCCGCAGTAACGACTGACCACGCGTAGGAGCTGCCGCAGGCTGCGATCGTTTAAAGATCAAAAGATCGCAGCCTGCGGCAGCTCCTACACAGTGATCGGTAGGGCAAATCCTCTTCTGAGCTTGGAAAGTACCTAGACATTCCTGCCTGCTTGTTCCTGCCCGTATCGCGGAATAGTCTCAGGCGTCGCTGTCTAGCGTCATTCCTGCGCAGCACTTATCGAGTGAAAAACATGACTAACAAAGCGGTTATCGTCTTCAGTGGCGGGCAAGACTCGACCACCTGTTTATTACAGGCACTGCCTCTGTATGACGAAGTTCACTGCGTCACTTTTGACTATGGCCAACGTCACCGAGCGGAGATAGACGTTGCTTCAGCGCTTTCAAAAAAACTGGGTGCCACAAAACACACTGTCTTGGATGCCTCACTACTGAACCAACTCACTGTTAGCAGCCTGACCCGTGATGACATGCCAGTGCCTGACGCGTCGGCGCCTGTAAACGGTTTACCGAGTACATTCGTGCCGGGGCGCAATATCGTGTTTCTGACACTGGCGTCTATTTATGCTTACCAAGTGCAAGCTAAAACCGTAATCACCGGCGTGTGTGAAACTGATTTTTCGGGCTACCCGGACTGTCGGGATGAGTTTGTAAAATCACTGAACCAAGCCATCGCATTAGGCATGGCCTACGACGTACACATTAAAACGCCGCTGATGTGGTTAAACAAAGCTGAAGTATGGGCATTGGCTGACACCCATCACCAACTTGAGCTGGTTCGTGACCAGACACTGACCTGCTACAACGGCCTCATAGGCGCCGGCTGCGGCCACTGCGCAGCCTGCAGCCTACGTTCAAAAGGCTTAGAGGACTACTTGAACGACAAAGCTGGCGTTCGCCAAAGCCTACGGGCTAAGCAGCAACAAAACGCCTAACTTCTTGACTGGCAAACACCTTAGCTCTGTTACAGGGGCGCGCTGCCTCGCCCCTGTCGATCGTGCGCTGATTCACATCGACACAAAAAAGAAGCTAGCGATCAGTCCCATGCCAATCACCCAGACAATCGAACGCAACATCGCCCAATCGGCGAGGTAGCAGATGATGTACAGCAGGCGACTGGTGATAAATAACACCGCGAGTACGTCGAGGGTCACGGGCTGGGCGTTGCCGACGATGTCGGCAATGATCACCGCCGCCGCAAAGGCCGGGGTCACTTCAAAGCTGTTGAGTTGAGCGTTGTCGGCGCGCTTGGCGACCCCGTCAACGGTGCTTAGAAACCCTCGCGGATCGTGATTCTGACGAGGCCCGAATTTGCCTTGGCTGAACTTGGCAACACCGGTGCACACATACGGCAAAAACAGAGCAATCAGTACACACCAGAAGGCAACCGTCATTGGAGTTTTCCTTTTTAGAGTGGGGTCACGCGCATGCTAATCAGCGCCGGTCTACAGAGCCTAAGAGCCTCGGGGCGGCAAAAGGTTCTTCGCAGTGACTCGACGGTTAAAACCCCTTCCTCTAAAAACACATACCTACCCAAGATGTGTCCCTGACAAGTATGGTTACATCAAACTAAAAGCCCGCACCGTCGGGTTTCCATTCACTCACGCCACCACAGGATCCCGGATGCTTGAGCTTGTTGCTGCGTTTATCTGTCTGACTTCACTCCTCACTTACGTGAACTACCGTTTTATCGGCCTGCCGCCAACGATTGGCGTCATGGTCACCGCGTTGATGTTTTCTCTACTGTTGCAAGGTTTGAGCTTCATCGGCTTTCCAGGGCTCGAAGACCGTGTGCAAGAGCTGATCGGCCAGATCGACTTCGGCGATCTGCTCATGAACTGGATGCTCTCGTTCCTGCTGTTTGCGGGCGCCTTGCACGTCAATATCAATGATGTGCGCAGCTATCGCTGGCCGATTGGTCTGTTGGCGACTTTCGGCGTGCTGATCGCAACCACGGTGATCGGCAGCCTCGCGTACTGGATTTTTGAACTGTTCGGCTGGCATGTCAGCTTCATGTATTGCTTGCTGTTTGGCGCATTGATTTCACCCACCGACCCGATTGCCGTGCTCGGTGTACTGCGTACAGCCAACGCCTCTAAGCCACTGAAAACCACGATTGTTGGCGAGTCGCTGTTCAATGATGGCACCGCGGTTGTGGTGTTCACCGTGTTGCTGGGCATCGTGCAATTGGGCGAAACCCCGAGCCTTGGCGCCACCGCGATGCTATTCGCTCACGAGGCCATTGGCGGCGTGGTGTTTGGCGGCCTGATTGGGTACTTGGTGTACCTGATGATCAAAAGTATTGAGCAGTATCAAATCGAAGTCATGCTCACGCTGGCGCTGGTCATCGGTGGCTCGGCCATGGCCAGTGAGCTGCACGTGTCTGCGCCGATTGCGATGGTGGTGGCCGGTTTGATCATTGGTAATTTGGGCCGCAACAAGGCCATGAACGACATGACCCGTCGCTACATGGACGGTTTCTGGGAGTTGCTGGATGACATGCTCAACGCGCTGCTCTTCGCGTTGATCGGTATGGAACTGTTGCTGCTGCCGTTCTCTTGGCTGCACTTGATGGCTGCTGGCCTGTTGGCCGTGGCGATTTTGCTGTCTCGCCTACTCACTGTGGCCCCAGCCATTGTGCTGCTGCGTCGCTGGCGTACGGTGCCACGTGGCACCATCCGCATTCTGACGTGGGGCGGCCTGCGGGGCGGCGTTTCAGTCGCGTTGGCCTTGGCGTTGCCATTGGGCCCAGAGCGTGACCTGATCTTGAGTATCACCTACATCGTGGTGCTGTCTTCGATCCTGCTCCAGGGCTTGACCATCGGCAAGTTGGTCAGCCACGTCACAAAAGATACGCCTGCACCCGCTGAGTCCGAACACACGCATTAATCCTCTTTCCCCCCGCAAGTACTGGCCAAGGCTGCGATTTTCAAGTCAAAAAATCGCAGCCTTGACCTCCAAAAAGTCATTTCGCTCTCTTGCATGCGTTTCTTGTAAGCTTGGCTACACTGGTTTCAAAATGTAAAAAGCACGTCACAAAAGGAGAGAGTGATGAGTACGTCTGCTGCCTTTACCCCCCCACGGCGCCATACCGGCGCTTATATCGTGATCATCACTGCGCTGGTCGCTTTATGCATCACTGCGTATAGATTTTTCACCCCGTTATCCGGGATTACAGACTCAGGTGGCGCAATGGTCGCCATGTTGGCCGAGTTTGTACTGTTTATTTTGGGGCTTTTATTGATCAAGACCGGGGCCGGAGGCGCGAGAGCTTTTTTCCTGTTTCTGGCTTGGGTCGGTGTTATCGGGACGTTTTTTGCCGCGTTGTTGCTACATGGCTGGTGGACAGTCGCTGTGCTAATTGTGTGCGCTTTAGGTGTCCTCATTGAAACGTTTGGCAGCCAGCCGACAAGGAGAGCGTGAGATGAGCGCAATGAAAAAAACTCTATTGGCAGCACCCGCCCTCTGCATGCTGGCGGGCATTTCTACTGCACATGCAGACACGTCTTACGTAGTTCCACCGCCGCTTCTCGCTGCGCCGACCCTCTCGGCTGAAGAGGCCAAGCTGCCGGTGCCTTCCGGTAAAGAATGGGACACCTTTCACGGCCAGCTCAGTTCGCAGAAGTATTCGCCACTGACTCAAATCAATAAGGACAACGTCGGTCAGTTGACGAAGGTCTGGCAGTATTTCACCGGGGACATGTCTGACGGCGCGGGCAAAACACCCGCAACTGTTTGGTCTGCCACGCCCATTTTTGCCAACGACACGCTCTACGTGGGCACGCCTTTCTACCGGATCATTGCCCTTGACCCCGAGAGTGGTAAAGAGAAGTGGGTATACGACACCAAGTCTGCGCTAGTGGCAGAAACACAGCCTGCGCTGAAGTCACGCGGTGTGTCTTACTGGCAAGAGAAAGACCCGCAAGCGGGTGTGGCCTGCCAAAAGATGGTGTACCTGGGCAACATGACCGCGCAGTTGTATGCAGTCGATGCGGATACCGGTAAGCCATGTGAAAACTTCGGCAAAAACGGCGTTGTGGATGTTAACCAGTGGAACAAGCAGAACAACAAATGGCCGTTGTCGCAGTTGCAGCCGCCAACCGTTATCGGTGACAAGTTGATCGTCGGCTGGGCCGGTAAAGACTGGGAATACGAAGTCGAATCGCCAGGCTCACTGTTTGCCCTGAACGCTCGTACTGGCGAGCTGGAGTGGGAATTCAAGCCTATTCCTGATGAAGAAGCCGGGAAAACCGGGACCGCCAATATCTGGACCGGCATGTCCTATGATCCAGCTCTGGGCCTGCTGTATATCCCTGTGTCCTCTCCGTCACCTAACTACTGGGGCGGCAACCGGACTAACCCGATCCCACTCGGCACCTCGACCACTGCGTTGGATATCAACACGGGCAAAGTCGTTTGGTCACGTCAGTGGGTTCACCACGATCTGTGGGACTACGACATCAACTCTGCACCGACCCTGATGGACATCACGGTTAACGGCAAACCTGTCGCGGCGCTGGTTCAAGCGACCAAAATGGGCTTCCTGTTCACGGTTGACCGTCGTACCGGTGAAGACGTGTGGCCGATTGAAGAGCGCCCGGTGCCTAAAGGCATCATTGAAGGCGAAGTCTATTCACCGACTCAACCGTTCCCCACCAAGCCTGCTCCGTTACTGGATCAGTCGAAAAAACCTGCCATCTGGAAAATCGCTGACATCGTCGGCTTTGGCCAGTGCAGCAAAATGTGGGACGGCCTGGAATACGACGGCATGTACTCGCCACCGACCACCAAAGGTAACGGCGTGCTGGCGTATCCAGACAGCGCCGGTGGTGTGCAATGGGGCGGTGTAGCGTTTGACCCGGTCAGCCAAGTGGCCATCGTCAACACCTCGCACATCGTGCAAATGATCAAGCTGTGGGATCGTGCGTCCTACGATAAACAGCCTAAAGATGCTGGTAACGAAAACGGCTTCTACCCGCAAATCGGCGCGCCTTACGGCATGTCGTTGTTGAACGCGCAGAACTGGGCCGGTATGCCTTGCTGGGCGCCACCGTTCGGGGAATTGGTGGCCATCAACATGCAAACCGGTGACGTGAAATGGCGTCGGCCGATGGGTGCGGTTCAACAGTGGGGCTGGTACATGCCCGAAGACATGGGTTCGCCTACCATTGGTGGCCCAGCGGTAACAGCCGGTGGCGTGGTGTTCATTGGTGCCTCGATGGACGCCAAGGTTCGCGCCTACTCACTGGATGACGGTAAAGAGCTGTGGTCTGACATCGTCATGGCCCCTGCTGTCGCCAACCCTGCGGTGTATGAGTACAAAGGCAAGCAATATGTCGCCTTTGTCGCAGGCGGCAACTCGATCATGAAAGATCAAGTGGGTGACCAAGTGGTGGTGTACGCACTGCCGAAGTAAGCACGCAACCCTGTAGTCGCCTGCGGCTACAGGGTTTCTTGGCCTTTCTCTATTCGCTGTAATTGTTCATTGGCACGCTCGGCGAACAGTTCCAGCAACCCTTCCAATACATGCACCGGCGCCTCGTCGGCTCGGGTCAGCGCGTAGAGCGTGATCGGCAACGCCGGACTCAGCGGACGAATGATCGTACTGGCCCGTGAGGCGCCCAATGCGGTAAACGGGTCAATCACGGCCAACCCCGCCCCAGACTCCACCATCGCCCGCGCCAATGAATAGGTTTGCACCGCAATGCTGATGCGAGGCGGCGGTTCAATGGCTTTGAGGTAGCTGTCCAGCCGCGAAAACAACGGATCGGCGCTGCTCAGACCAATCAACGGTGCATCCGCCAATTCAGGCAACTCCAGCGGCACGCCTTCGCGGTCGTGTGCCCAGTAACCTCGTGGCGCCAGCGCGACCAGTACGCCGTGAGCCAACGCCTGCGCTTTAAGCCCTGGGTGGTCGGGCTGTTTGAAGGTCAACGCCACATCCAGCTCACGCATCAACAGGTTTTGCACCAGCTCACGGCTGTGAGCGCTCGCCAATTCGCATCGCGTGTCGGGATAACGGCGCGTCCACTCGCCAATCACAGGCGGCAATAAAGACAATGCCAGCGCCGGGGTGCTGCCAATCCGTAAACGATGGCCCGGCGTGCGCCGCAAGCTTTCGGCCAGCCGCTGTACACCTTGTACGCTCTCGCTGACTTTTTCGACTTCGCGTTCCAGCAGCAGCGCCTCTGGGGTGGGCTGCAATTTGCCACGCACACGCAAAAATAACGGAAACCCCAGTTGCAGCTCTGCATGCTGCAACACCTTGCTCACCGCAGGTTGCGAGACATGCAGCAATTGAGCAGCAGCGCTGATCGAGCCGGTCTGTCGAATCGCCTGGAAAATTTCGATGTGTCGCAAGCGCATAAGGGCAGTCCATAACCTTTGTTTATGGGTTAGGCATCTTTAATCATTGTTCAAGTGCTGTCACCTGCCCCTAATCTGAAACCCGCACAATTGTAGGAAAGAACTGAGATGGGACAGCGCGTTTGCATCATCGGCGGCGGAGTTATCGGGCTGGCAACAGCGTATGCGCTGGTGCGTGATGGCTTTGAAGTGAGCTTGATCGAAGCCCGGCCGACACTCGCCAGCCAGACCAGCTTTGCCAATGGCGGCCAATTGTCTTACCGCTACGTCGCGCCGCTGGCAGATGCTGGCGTGCCGTGGCAGGCGCTGGGCTGGATGTTGCGTGGCGATTCGCCGCTCAAACTGCGCCCGCGTATGGACCCCGCACAATGGCGCTGGCTGGCGTCATTTATGGCGGCGTGTCGTGGTTCGGTTAACCAGCGCAATGGCGCACATCTATTACGCTTGGCATTGCTGAGCCAAGCCACCTTGCAGCAATGGCGCGAGGAAGATCATCTCGACGGCTTCCAATGGCGTCGGAACGGTAAGTTGGTGACCTTTCGCGAGCAGTCCCACTTCGACAAGGCTCGTCAGAAAGTTATCCACAGTTCATTTCAGCAGGCGCTGTCCGCCAACGAATGTTCAGCGTTAGAGCCTGGCTTACAGGGCTCAGCTTTTGTCGGCGGTATTTACACACCCGATGAAGAAGTGGGTGATTGCCACGCCTTCTGCCAACAGCTTTACGCACGCTTGCAGGCGTCAGGGCGCTGCACCTTTTTGCTGGGTAAAACCGTTACCCACCTTGAGCATGTTCAAGGCGAGATCAAAGCAGTACACATGGTCGATGACGTGCTGCCGGTGGATCAAGTGGTGCTGGCTGCGGGCCATAACAGCCCAGCCTTGAGCGTGCCAGGGCTGAGTCTGCCGTTGTATCCGCTCAAGGGCTACAGCCTCACCCTGCCCCTAGATGACCTGACCAAAGCGCCCAATGTGAGCATCACCGACTACGATCGCAAGATCGTATACGCCAGGATTGGCAGCCAACTGCGGATTGCCGCGATGGTCGACATCGTCGGTTTCGATGCCTCGCTCGACCCAAAACGCCTCGCGCAAATGCGCCAACTGGCGCAGAGCACGTTCCCCGAAGCCGGTGATTACCAGCACGCCATTGAATGGGCGGGTATGCGCCCTGCGACGCCCAGCGGCGTGCCCATTTTGGGCGCCAGTGGTTATCGCAATCTGTGGCTCAACTTGGGGCATGGCGCGCTGGGCTTTACCTTGGCCTGCGGCAGCGGGCGCTTGCTGAGCGAGTTGATTGCACAACGTAAAACCTCCATCGACCTACAAGGTTTGGCGCTGCATGCCGCCTGAAAAATCACCTACACAACAAGGAAATGTCCAATGACGATTCACCGCATTCACAGCAATGACCGTTTAAGCGCCGCTGCGACCTTTGAGGCGCTGGTGTTTCTGTCTGGACAGGTTCCGACCCAAAGTGAAGACATCGCGGCGCAGACCCAAGAGGTCCTGAATAAAATCGACGCCTTGCTGGCCGAAACCGACAGCGATAAAGACCACATCCTTAACGCCACGATTTATCTGCAAAACATTGAGCGCGACTTTGCCCCCATGAACGCGGTGTGGTCAGCCTGGTTGTCCGAAGGCAAAGCGCCTACGCGCACGACGCTGCAAGCCCAACTGGCGCGGCCACAGGTGCTGGTGGAAATCAGCGTCATTGCTGTGCGCCGTTAATCAGCTTGAACCGGAGAATAAGAAGATGAAAAAACTCACGTTGATCAGTTGTACGCTGGGTCTTTTACTCAGCCACTCACTGCACGCCAATGAAGCGCCGTTGCAAGGCACGCTTAAGAAAATCGCTGATTCTGGAAGCATAACCCTGGGTTATCGCGATGCATCTGTACCGTTTTCGTATGTGGGCGACAACAGCGGTAAACCCATGGGCTATTCGGTTGATTTGGCGAACAAAATCGTCGAACGCATCCAACAGCAAACGGGCGGCAAGCCGCTCAAGGTCAAATACAACCTAGTCACCTCGCAAACCCGTATCCCGCTGGTGCAAAACGGCACGGTTGATCTGGAATGCGGTTCGACCGGCGTGACTGCCGAGCGGCAAAAGCAGGTGGCGTTCTCGTATGGATTTATCTACGTCAAAGGCCAACTGTTGACCGCGAAAAATAGCGGTATCAAAGGCTTTGACGATCTGCGCGATAAAAACGTAGTGACCACGGCGGGCACCACCAATGAGCGCTTTCTTAAGAGTTACAACGCTGATCACGCCATGAACATGAACGTGGTCAGTGCCAAAGATCACGGCGAGGCGTTCAAGATGCTCGAAACAGGTCGTGCCGTGGCCTTTTACATGGATGACGCGCTGCTGTACGGCGAACGTGCCAAAGCCCGCGATCCGCATAACTGGGTCGTGGTAGGCCATGAGCAATCCCGTGAAATCTACAGCTGCATGGTGCGCAAAGATGATCCGCAATTGCTCGCCGCGGTAAACCAAGCGCTCGCGGACTTGTATCAGTCGGGCGAAATCAATGGGATCTACCAGCGCTGGTTCGAACAGCCCATTCCACCGAATGGCCTCAACCTGGAATTCCCGATGACCGCCGAACTGAAACAGATCATCGCCAAGCCGGTCAGTGATCCGGTGGAGTAAGGCGCAAGACTCATCGGCTTAGCCGTGGGGCGATGAGCCTATCGCCCCTTGGCTCGCGGCGCGGGTAAAGGGTGGGCTTAGAAATCACCCCACAGCTGTTGGGCAACGGCTAACGCCACGACCGGAGCTGTTTCGGTGCGCAGCACACGGGGGCCGAGGCGTGCAGACTGGAAACCAGCCGCTTGGGCGTGGGCCACTTCGTTGTCAGTCAAACCGCCTTCTGGGCCGATCAAAAATGCCAACCGCGCAGGCTTTGCATGGGCGGTCAACGGCTCAGACACGGGGTGCAGCACCAATTTGAGGTCTGCTTGGGTGGTGTTGATCCACTCGCTGAGCAGCACCGGAGGGTGGATTACCGGCACCCGCGAACGGCCGCATTGCTCACACGCACTGATCGCCACTTGCCGCCAATGCGCCAAGCGTTTGTCGGCACGCTCGTCCTTGAGCCGCACTTCGCACCGCTCACTCATGATCGGCGTGATTTCTGCCACCCCCAATTCAGTGGCTTTTTGAATCGCCCAGTCCATGCGCTCACCCCGGGACAAACCTTGCCCCAAGTGGACAGCCAATGGCGATTCAACTTGCCCAGCGATGGTTTGATCGAGCACAACGCGTACACGTTTTTTGCCAACTTCTAGCAAGCGCCCCAGAAACTCTTGGCCAGAGCCATCGAACACTTGCAGGGCATCGCCCTCGGCCATACGCAGCACGCGGCCAATATAATGCGCCTGAGCTTCAGGCAGTTCATGCTCACCGAGGCTCAGTGGGGCATCAATAAAGAAGCGGGACACTCTCATTTAAATTCTCTGAAATTCCTCCTGTAGGCGCGTCGACCGGCTGCGCCCACAGAAGATTAAATTAACCCGGGTCCCGGAAGTCAGGATGGAAGTTCGCAGGCACGTCCACGCTGATGTCCGTACGAGTGGCAATGTCGATCCCTTCACTGGCCACTTCAGCCAAGAAGTCGATTTGCTCAGGGGTGATCACGTAAGGCGGCAAGAAATACACCACACTGCCTAATGGGCGCAACAACGCACCACGCTCAAGCGCATGTTGGAAGACCTTCAAGCCTCGCCGCTCCTGCCAGGGATAAGCCGTTTTAGTAGCTTTGTCCTGCACCATTTCAATCGCCAACACCATACCGGTCTGACGTACTTCCGAGACATGCGGATGATCGACCAAGTGAGCAGTTGCAGTGGCCATGCGCTGGGCAAGTGCTTTGTTGTTTTCGATGACGTTGTCGTCCTCGAAAATATCTAGCGTCGCCAAGGCCGCCGCACACGCCAGCGGGTTACCGGTGTAGCTGTGGGAATGCAGGAAGGCGCGTAGGGTTGGATAGTCGTCGTAGAACGCGCTGTACACCTCATCGGTGGTCAGACAAGCCGCCAACGGCAAGTAGCCTCCGGTCCACGCCTTGGACAAGCACAAGAAGTCTGGGGTGATACCGGCTTGCTCGCAGGCAAACATGGTTCCGGTGCGACCAAAGCCGACCGCGATTTCGTCGAGAATCAGGTGTACGCCATAACGATCACACGCCGCGCGCAGCAAGGTCAGGTACACCGGATGGTACATGCGCATGCCGCCTGCACCCTGAATCAACGGCTCGACGATCACTGCGGCAATTGTTTCATGGTGTTCGGCCAAGGTCTGTTCCATGGCCAGAAACATCGTGCGCGAGTGCTCTTCCCAGCTCACGCCTTCAGGGCGCAAGTAACAATCAGGGCTCGGCACTTTGATCGTGTCGAGTAGCAAGGCTTTGTAGGTTTCGGTGAACAGCGGCACATCGCCCACAGACATCGCCGCCATGGTTTCGCCGTGGTAGCTGTTGGTCAGGGTCACGAAGCGTTTTTTATCGGGCTGACCGCGATTGAGCCAGTAGTGGAAGCTCATCTTCAGCGCCACTTCGATGCACGACGAACCATTGTCGGCGTAGAAGCAGCGGTTCAAGCCCTCGGGGGTCATTTTTACCAGACGCTCAGACAATTCAATGACTGGCTGGTGACTGAAACCCGCCAAGATCACGTGCTCTAGCTGGTCAACTTGATCCTTGATGCGTTGGTTAATGCGCGGGTTAGCATGGCCAAACACGTTGACCCACCAAGAGCTCACGGCATCCAAGTAACGCTTGCCTTCGAAGTCTTCGAGCCACACGCCTTCGCCGCGCTTGATCGGGATCAGCGGTAACTGTTCGTGATCTTTCATTTGGGTGCAGGGGTGCCATAACACCGCAAGGTCGCGCTGCATCCACTGATTATTCAGGCCCATTTACACTCTCCTGGCGCTGGTTCCCGGCGTCTGCGGGTGAATAAGCCTGCAAGCCTATGCAATGCACAGCCCTGTAACAAGCCATTACGACTATCCGGTCATTATCGTGTATACATTCGGGACACAGTTCGGCACAAAACACTTCGTGCGGCTATTGTTAACGCTTGCTTAATGCTCCACACACAGTCTAAGCATCGTATTTGTCGATGGTTTGCAGCAAAAAAATGCGCTTTCATTCGATAGATAAACCATTAGTCTTATCGTCAATTCCCACAGGATGTTGGCAATGCAGCTACGTAACTCATCTTCCCGCTATGGTGCGGTTAGCATTTTCCTGCACTGGTCGGTAGCTCTGGCCGTGTTTGGGTTGTTTGCGTTGGGCTTGTGGATGGTAGGTCTTGACTACTATGACCCTTGGCGCAAAGAAGCGCCCGACCTGCATAAAAGCATCGGTCTGACGCTGCTAGCGGTCATGGTGATCCGCCTGGTCTGGCGGTTTATTAGCCCCCCTCCACCTGCGCTCGCAAGCTATAGTCCTGCCACCCGTGTCGGCGCCAAGTTTGGTCATTTTTTTCTGTACCTGAGCTTGTTTGCCCTCATGACCGCGGGGTATTTGATCTCTACAGCCGAGGGCGTTGGTATTCCTGTCTTCGGTCTGTTTGAAGTACCGGCACTGATATCCAGCCTGCCCGATCAGGCTGATGTTGCCGGCGTTGTGCACCTATGGCTGGCTTGGACTGTGGTGATCTTCGCTGTTTTGCATGGTCTAGCCGCCTTTAAACACCACTTTATTGATCGTGATGTGACCTTGACTCGTATGCTGGGTCGCAAAGCCTGATGCTCAACCTCAATTCAAAAGGAATAGAACGCATGTTGAAAAAGACGCTCGCCGCTTTGGCACTTGGGACTGCTCTGCTGACCGCCGGTCAAGCAATGGCTGCGGATTACACGATCGACAAAGAAGGCCAACACGCCTTCATCGACTGGAAAATCAGCCACCTGGGTTACAGCTTCATTCATGGCACGTTCAAAGACTGGAAAGGTACTTTCTCGTGGGACGCGGCCAAGCCTGCGGACAGCAAAATTGACGTGACTCTGGTGACCGCCAGCCTGTACTCCAACCACGCCGAACGTGACAAGCACATCGCCAGCAAAGACTTCCTGGACGTGTCCAAATACCCTGAAGCGACCTTCAAGTCGACCAAGGTTGTGGCCACCGGTGACAAGACCGCTGACGTGACTGGCGACCTGACGCTGCACGGCGTGACTAAGCCTGTGACCTTCAAGGCCACATTCAACGGCGAAGGCAAAGACCCTTGGGGCGGTGAACGCGCTGGCTTCAACGCAACTACCACGCTGAACCTGAGCGACTTCGGCATCAAAGGCCCAGGCCCAACTTCCCAGACGCTGGACTTGGACATCTCGCTCGAAGGCGTGAAAGCTAAGTAATAGCGCTTTTATACGGCTAAAAAAACGCCCCGGCTTGTGAGAGCCGGGGCGTTTTTTTAGGCAAAAATATGACTTGCGCATGCCCCGTAGGAGCTGCCGAAGGCTGCGATCTTTAGATTTTAGGGCGGCCCGGTAGATCAAAAGCTCGCAGCCTTCGTTCCTCGGCAGCTCCTACGGAGGCTATTGTTCATGCTTAGGCAAAAATATAACTTTGCGCATGTTTGTAGGCGCTACCGGGGGGTGCGACTTTTAAAACTCGCAGCCTTCGGCAGCTCCTACTGTGAACCCCACTGTCATAAAGCTCAGCGGTTGCGCGTCAACAGTGCAGGCTTCTCACCGCGAGGGCGGTTCGGCAGTTGATCCAGCTGCTCCGGGGTCAAAAAGCGATCGCTTTTGGACTCCTTGTGCATGATTTTCGGCTGGTTCTCACGTTGGCCTTTAACCGCAGGCTCTTGGCGCGCAGCATCACGCGGCGGGCGGCTGTCACGACGGGCTTGGCCGTCACGAGGGGCACCACTGCGTGGGCCGCTGCGCTTGGCTGGCGGGGTGCCCGTGCTTGCACCGGTGCCAGTACGTGGGGTGTTTTGACGACCACCCGAACGGTTGGTAGCCCCTGCACCTTGCGCGGGAGCACCCGGACGACGGTCGCGGCCTTGGTTGTTTTTGTTTTGGTACGGGCTGACGTAATCAGCGCGGTTACCAAAGTTGTCCACATCATCATCACGGAACTCGTCTGGCGCACGGTTGGCGTCAGGACGCGGGATAGATTGACGCGGCTCACGAGCAGGTTGCCCCTCACGTGGTTTGCGCTCACGTACCGGGCGCTCACTGCGTGCAGCGGCTGGCTTTTCTTTGCTCTTTTCTTTGCCCTTGTCTTTGCCTTTGTCTTTACGACCTCCGCCACCGCCCGGATTACCGGGGCCATCACCACGCGGGCCGCGTGGCGGATTGCGTGGGTTACGCACGTCCGGACGCTCGCGCACTTCTGGTTTTTCGGCTTCTACAGCGCTGGCGTCAAACCCCATCAGATCGCCATCAGCGATTTTCTGCTTGGTCATGCGCTCAATGCTTTTCAGCAGTTTTTCTTCGTCCGGCGCGACCAGCGAGATCGCTTCGCCCGAACGACCGGCACGGCCAGTACGACCGATACGGTGAACGTAGTCTTCATCGACGTTAGGCAGTTCGAAGTTGACAACATGTGGCAACTGGTCGATGTCCAGACCGCGGGCCGCAATATCGGTGGCTACCAAGATCCGCACTGAACCGGCTTTGAAGTCGGCAAGGGCTTTGGTTCGGGCGTTTTGACTCTTGTTACCGTGGATCGCCACAGCGCTGAGGCCATGTTTATCCAAGTATTCTGCCAAGCGGTTAGCGCCGTGCTTGGTGCGGGTGAAGACCAGTACCTGCTCCCACGCGCCAGCGGTGATCAAGTGGGCCAACAACGCACGCTTGTGCGTCGCAGGCAGGCGGAAAACGCGCTGTTCGATGCGCTCAACCGTGGTGTTTGGCGGCGTGACTTCAATACGCTCAGGGTTGCGTAACAGTTTGCCGGCCAAGTCGGTGATGTCCTTGGAGAACGTCGCCGAAAACAGCAGGTTTTGACGCTTGGCGGGCAGACGGGCGAGGACTTTTTTCACGTCGTGGACAAAGCCCATGTCGAGCATCCGGTCAGCTTCATCAAGCACCAGAATTTCAACGTGGGATAGGTCAACACTGCCTTGACCACACAGATCGAGCAGACGACCTGGGCATGCCACCAGCACGTCAACACCACGGGACATGGCTTGAACCTGTGGGTTCATGCCTACGCCGCCGAAGATGCAAGCACTGACAAACTTCAAATCGCGCGCATAAAGCTTGAAGCTCTCGTGCACCTGAGCGGCGAGTTCACGGGTCGGGGTCAGGACCAACACGCGAGGTTGGCGTGGGCCGTGACGCTGGGATTTGTCCGGATGGCCGTTGGGAAACAACTTTTCCAGAATTGGAAGAGCGAAACCACCGGTTTTACCCGTACCTGTCTGAGCCGCAACCATCAAATCGCGACCTTGCAACACGGCGGGAATAGCCCGCTGTTGCACCGGAGTAGGCTCGGTATAGCCCGCATCTTCAATTGCACGGACTAAAGCCTCGGAGAGACCGAGGGAAGCAAAGGACATGAGTAATCCTGTTTTAAGTTAGGGCGTGGCCCAAAGGGATAGTCTTGCCGGGCGTGAATGGCGTTTAAGGGGACGCAATCCCGTCCGGTCCTGCTCCAGTCCAGAAGGCTTATCAACAGCGCTCGCGCTGGCTGAAAGCTGCGCAGTAACGGGGTTGAATGCCGGGTACTAGGACGAGCGGCCGGGCGTAAGCCTGGCGGAAAGCCCGGAGTATAACAGAGCAATCACGGCGCGCCGATTTCATGCTGCTCAACGGTTTTGTTCCGTTGTAGGCCACAACACCTCAAACCGCTACCGCAGGCTGCGGCAGCGGCCACACAGTTTTACCGTGGCAGCTTCAAGTTGTTCCAGATTGCCAAGCTCGGCTCAGACTGGTTCAAGGTGTAGAAGTGCAGGCCAGGCGCGCCGCCATCCAGCAAACGCTCACACATTTCGCTGATAACTTGCTCACCAAAGGCCTGAATGCTCTGCACATCATCACCGTAAGCTTCCAATTGCTTACGAATCCAACGTGGGATTTCTGCACCACACGCATCAGAAAAACGCGCCAGCTTGCTGTAGTTAGTGATCGGCATGATGCCCGGCACGATTGGAATCGTTACGCCTGCGGCTTCAACGCGTTCCACGAAACGCAAGTAACTGTCGGCGTTGAAGAAGTACTGGGTGATCGCGCTGTTGGCGCCAGCATTGGCTTTGCGCACGAAGTTGGCGATGTCGTCTTCGAAATTGCGGGCCTGAGGGTGCATCTCTGGGTACGCCGCCACTTCGATGTGGAAGTGATCGCCGGTTTCTTCGCGAATAAAGCTCACCAAGTCGTTGGCGTAGCGCAACTCGCCACTGGCCATCCCCATACCCGAAGGCAGGTCGCCACGCAGCGCGACAATACGTTTGATGCCTGCTGCTTTGTACTGAGCCAGAAGGCCGCGCAAATCGTCTTTGCTGTCACCGACGCACGACAAATGCGGAGCCGCAGGGATCTTGGCTTCGCTCTCTAACTGCAACACAGTGTTGATCGTGCGGTCGCGAGTCGAGCCACCGGCACCATAGGTGCAAGAGAAAAAATCCGGGTTAAAGGTCGCCAGATGGCGAGCCGTGTTCATCAGTTTTTCATGCCCAGCATCGGTCTTGGTCGGGAAGAACTCGAAGCTGTAACGACGGTCTTGGGACATGGTCAAATCCTTGGCAATACAAGAGCCGAATACAAGTCCGCTCCCAAAAGGGAGCGGGCAAGAGGGTCTAATCAGTAACGATACGCTTCAGGTTTGAACGGGCCTTCGACGGTCACGCCGATGTAGTCGGCCTGCTGCGGGGTCAGTTGAGTGACCACGCCACCGAAGCCGCGAACCATTTCTAAGGCCACTTCTTCGTCCAGTTTCTTCGGCAGTACTTCAACGGTCAGACGCTCAGCTTGTTGCGCGGCTGGCAAGTCAGCGTACTTCTGCTCGAACAGGAAGATCTGCGCCAGCACTTGGTTGGCAAACGAGCCGTCCATGATACGGCTTGGGTGACCTGTGGCGTTACCCAAGTTCACCAGACGGCCTTCAGCCAGCAGGATCAGGTAGTCGTCGTTCTGTGGGTCGAACTCGCCAGCGCCCGTACGGTGAATTTTGTGCACTTGTGGCTTAACTTCTTCCCATGCCCAGTTTTTGCGCATGAAAGCGGTGTCGATTTCGTTGTCAAAGTGACCGATGTTGCACACTACAGCGCGTTTTTTCAGCGCAGCGAGCATGTTTTTGTCGCACACGTTGACGTTACCGGTGGTGGTCACGATCAGGTCGATTTTGCCCAACAGAGCGGTGTCGATGCTGGCTTCGGTGCCGTCGTTTTGACCGTTGATAAACGGCGAAACCACTTCAAAGCCGTCCATGCAGGCTTGCATGGCGCAGATCGGGTCAACTTCGGAAACCTTAACGATCATGCCTTCCTGACGCAGGGACTGAGCCGAGCCTTTGCCCACGTCGCCGTAGCCAATGACCAGCGCTTGTTTACCGGACAGCAGGTGGTCAGTACCACGCTTGATGGCATCGTTCAGGCTGTGACGGCAGCCGTACTTGTTGTCGTTTTTGCTTTTGGTGACCGAGTCGTTCACGTTGATTGCCGGGATCATCAGCTCGCCTTTGGCCAGCATGTCCAGCAAGCGGTGTACGCCTGTGGTGGTTTCTTCGGTCACGCCGTGGATCTTTTTCAGCATGGCCGGGTATTTCTTGTGCAGCAGCTCGGTCAAGTCGCCGCCATCGTCCAAGATCATATTGGCGTCCCAAGGCTCGCCATCTTTGAGGATGGTTTGCTCAAGGCACCATTCGTACTCTTCTTCTGTCTCGCCTTTCCAAGCAAAAACCGGGATGCCAGCAGCAGCGATAGCGGCAGCGGCTTGATCCTGAGTCGAGAAAATATTGCACGACGACCAACGCACTTCGGCACCCAGGGCAACCAGGGTTTCGATCAGTACGGCAGTCTGGATAGTCATGTGAATGCAGCCCAGAATCTTCGCGCCCTTGAGCGGTTGTTCAGCGGCATACTTACGGCGCAGGCCCATCAATGCTGGCATTTCGGACTCAGCGATGAAGGTTTCACGACGGCCCCACGGGGCGAGGGACATGTCAGCGACTTTGTAGTCGGTAAAACCTGCAGGCGTGTTTACAGCGCTCATTAAGAGCCTCCATTCGTTTAATCGCGAATGGGCGCCGTTGTGCGTTTAATGCTTGCTCAGGGACCCTGAACAAACAACGCCCCATCCGAGCCTGACAGGTTGAACCTGCTGCAGCGCCCCTCGGACAGGTGGCGGGAAAACGGTACTGGGTGAACATGACCGTTTTTAAAGCGAGGGAGATTATAGCCATCCACGCCGTGGTTCCCAAGGCTTAATCCAAGGCTTTTTTAATTGTTTAATCGAGACCATAGTCCAAGGTTAATAGAGCTAGGCGCTAAGGTCTGACATCATGGCAGGCCTCTAAGGCAAGACGGTCAGGAGTGAATATGAATTTCCACACCCGCAAATGGGTTAAACCCGAAGACCTCAACCCCAATGGCACCTTATTCGGGGGCAGCCTGCTGCGCTGGATCGACGAAGAAGCCGCGATCTACGCCATTGTTCAACTGGGCAACCAGCGCGTCGTCACTAAATACATCTCAGAAATCAACTTTGTCAGCGCCTCGCGCCAAGGCGACATCATCGAACTGGGGATCACAGCCACTGAATTTGGTCGCACCTCGATCACCCTGACCTGTGAAGTGCGCAATAAGATCACCCGCAAAAGCATTCTGACGGTCGACAAAATGGTCTTCGTCAACTTGGGTGAAGACGGCTTGCCAGCCGCCCATGGCCGCACTGAAATCAAGTACGTTAAAGACCAGTTTGACGATCAGCAAAACGGCTAACTCTTTTCAGTGAACAGCTTCTGATCGGGCGTGTCGTACGCTATACACACCCTCGGTCATGAAGCTCATGGACACTGAAAACAGCGGTAAAACCCCCAATCTGTCGGCGGATGAAGAGCACGACATCAACAAACATCAACCACCGCGCGCCGCTGTCTTGCACGAAATCATCCGCCAGCAAGGCGATCAGGAGCTAGAGCGCAGCATCGCCGCACTTTTTTGGTCCGCGCTGGCCGCTGGCTTGACCATGGGCTTGTCGTTGATGGGCATGGGTTTGCTCACTTCAAGGCTGCCCAGCGAGGAAACGTTTAAGGTCATCACAAGCTTTGGTTATTGCGCGGGTTTCTTGGCGGTTATTCTAGCTCGCCAGCAGTTGTTCACTGAAAACACCCTGACGGCGGTATTGCCGATCATGAGCAAACCCACCGTAAAAAACGTCGGTCGGTTGCTCAGGCTGTGGGGCGTGGTATTGGTGGGTAATCTTGTGGGCACCTTGCTGGTGGCCTACGTCATGCTGCATTTGCCGATATTCGACACCCCGACCGACGAGGCTTTCCTCGAAATCGGACGCAAGGTGATGGAGAACGACGCCAGTCAAATGTTCGCCAAAGGCATCGTCTCGGGCTGGATGATTGCAACCATGGTCTGGATGATCCCGTCGATGGAGAGCGCCAAGATGTGGATCATCATCCTCATCACCTACCTCATGGCACTGGGCGACTTCACCCATATCGTAGTCGGCTCCGCTGAAGTGTCTTACCTGGTGTTTGCTGGCGAGTTGTCATGGCATGACTTCTGGATGATCTTTGCCGGCCCGACACTGGCCGGCAATATCATCGGTGGCAGTTGTATCTTCGCCCTGATCAGCCACGCTCAAATTCGCAGTGACACCAACTATCCGCCTAAAAAAACTAACGGCTGATGCAGCGCGACCATCTGCCCGGCCCACAGCGTAGGAGCTGCCGAAGGCTGCGAGCTTTAGATGTTTAAGGTCAAAAGCTCGCAGCCTGCGGCAGCTCCTACGGGGGTTATCGTTCGACGTCGTGACGCGGCTAATGCAGCGCTACCATCGGCCCGCCCCGCAGATCCTACGCGGTTGCTCGTCAGCTTCGTTTAAATCACGTAACGCGCAATGGCAACAAAATGCAGCAGGCTGCCAGCGATCACAAATAAATGCCAAATACCGTGGGCATGTCGCAGACGATGATCAAGGGCAAAAAAGATAATGCCCACGGTATACATCACCCCGCCCGTGGCCAGCCAAACAAAACCGGCGGTGCCGAGCGCCGCCAGCAAAGGCTTGACCGCCACCAGCACAATCCAGCCCATCACCGCGTAGATCACAATCGACAAAATGCGTGCTTCAGAGCGCGGTTTGATCTCTTGCAGCATGCCAATCACCGCCATGCCCCAAACAATCCCGAACAGCGACCAACCCCACGGCCCGTGCAGGGTCACGAGACAAAAGGGGGTGTAACTGCCCGCAATCAGCAAGTAAATCGACAGGTGATCCATCTTCTGCATGATCGCCTTGGGGCGCCCACGCACGCTGTGATACACGGTCGACACGCTGTACAACAGCACCAGCGTCACACCATAAATAGCGGCACTGATAATCTTTTGCGGGCTGCCGTCCAGACAGGCCACGACCAACAACCAAATACTCCCTGCAGCCGCCGCAACAGCCCCTACCAAGTGGGTCCAGGCGTTGAGTTTTTCTCCGTGATACATATGCAACATCCTTAAGAGCCGATCGCACGTCTGTGCCACTGAGTGATTACATAAGGGTCAACGTTGCGACCTTAAAGGGCAAGTCGGTGTTCTTCGAGAACTCCACGCTATCCAAGAGGAATAATCAGCTGGGCTTTAGGTGATTTTTGCTACCTCCAAGAGGGACCCAATCAAATCTCGTTTACCCAAGCTATCTCCTCAAATATAACGGCTGTTCTTCAACGCCTCTTTTATAGCGTCCACGTGGCGGTGGATGCTACCGGCAACTACGAGCAGGCCCCACCCACGCGCAACAAAGATCGCAACCTAGAGATGCCAAGTGTAGATACTGGGTAGTACGAAGAGTTGCATCCAAATGGGTGGCGTAACCCGGGATCTGGCCCGGCGCACCGGCCTTGCTCCAGTGGCGCACCAAGCTACGGCTGGAAATGCCAAGGGCCGTTTTCAATGTGGAGTAGTCGTCTGTCAAGTTATCTAAGCTTCAGTAGTACAGCCACAATCACTAGCCAAGTAGCACAACTCAGAAGCATCACTAATTTGATCTTCAGTAGCCGTTTAAGATGAGTGGGAAAGTTCTCAAGATCGACAGGGTCCAGTTCTCCGATGGTAAGTGATGCCCTCGGCATCATGATCATTTGGGTGATTTTTGCTATCTCCAAGAGGGACCAAATCACCCCCCGCCTCCCCAGACTCGGCCCCCATATATAAATATAACGGCTGTTCTTCAAGGCTTCTTTTATTGCGTCTAGGTGACGGCGACTCAGGTACAGACTAAATGCAAGACTTACAGCTGTTAGCAGACCCCACCCACCCGCAACAAAGATCGCAACCCAAGGATGCCAAGTGTCGATACTGGTCATGGTTGTGCAGCCTGATAAACTTTATCCCCTATATACTCGCCAGCCTGACCACCGACAGTCGTACCCACCCATGCGCCAGTACCTACTAAGGCCGCAACACAGACAACACCACCAATACCTGTCGAAACGCCAAGCGCTAGGCATATCGGTATACCCGCTAATTTGCCTATTTCCCCGCCCACAGCACCACCAAAGGTGGACATTCCAAACTTCCCCCCCTCAGTAAACTTAACCTTCTCACAAGCCGCTCCAGAGTCGCCGTTGCACACCTGCTGGATAGCCAACAACGAGGAGACGCCGCCAATACCAATGCCGATGTACCCACCTGCCTTCATGTACTGGGTCGCACGACTGGTTGCGTCCACGTGGGTGGCGTAACCCGGGATCTGGCCCGGCGCACCGGCCTTGCTCCAGTGGTGCACCAAGCTACGGCTGGAAATGCCAAGGGCCGTTTTCAACTTGGGGTGGTCGCCCAAGGTTGTCTGGCCACGCAAACGAGTGGAGTTCAGCAGGTGTGCATCCAACTGGGCGAGCAGGCTCTGGCGATGGGCGAAGAACTGCGGCGACTTTAGGTGGCCGTGTTGGCGATAGCTTGCTTGATGCAAGCGTTCCATGGCTTGAAGGGTGTCGCGCAAGCTAGTCAGGTGCGTTTCCATCACCACTGCGCTGACGCCAAGCCACGTTGAGGTCTGGCCGGTAAAGCTGGCGATTTCAGCCGCATGGCGCTGTAAAAAATCGGCCTCGCTCGGCGTTAGGGGCTCAAGGGACTTCTTGACGTGTTGAGCGGCCTCCATCAGTTGCGCTTCTTCACGAGTGCACTGAGCGTTATTCGGGTCGCTCAGTACGATCATCGTGCCGGCTTTAACCTCGGCCAGATGCGGGTTGAGCGCCCGAAACTTGCTCATTACAGCCGAATCGCGCAGGGGGAAAAGCGTGGACTCCAGCGCTTCACGGGTCATGCTCTTGGGCGCCACATAAAAGCCCGGCTCCTGGGCCTCTAGGCGGTTGAATGCCGCTGGCGCTGAATGGCTCGAAGGCGTGAAACTGGATTGACGCGACGCTACCGAGGGGTTGGTTACCGTTGAAGAGGCCGGTTGAGCCGTTCTGCGGGCCGCTGGTGGTGCAGACTTTCCGTTTCTATAGGTGGCAGTAAATATCGAGGGAATCAGTCGGGCCCTACAGGGGCAATCGCTGAAGCTATCCAGCGTACCGGCCATTAGCCTGCCATGGCTTTTCATATGCGCAATCCCGCCGACGATCCGATACGTTTTTCCGTCCTGACCACAAGAAACCCGATCACCTGCGCAAGCATGTAGAAGCCCAAAGATGTTGATTCTCTTATCACCATCCAACACCTCACCGCCGCAGGTGGTTTTGTCACCCAAGCCAATGAAATAACCAACACTCATTGATTTTCCTCCCTGTCGGCCTGGTCGAAACCAAGCTGTTTGCGACCGTAAATTGACTGTCAGTGACGACATCATTCGGACAGCGTGACACTGAGCCACCATGCTCAACGATAGCGATAAGTCTGGTGTGTCTCTGCCGATGGCGGCATGTGAAAGGATGTAATCCGCAGGCACTACCCTGAAGCGTTGAGCACCCTCAGCGCGTAGGAATATTCCCAAAGATTTTTATTAATCAGCAGGGGGTTCTCAACGTGTGACTGGATCGCAATCTGCAAAATGCAGCGGGCTTTATCACCGCCTGCGGCAACGGCAGCAGAGATTTGCGTTGGCTTGATGTCGTAAACGCGCCATTGCGTGGCGTGCGTAGGCATTTGATCGGCCAGCGCCAGCTCTACCATCTGGCTCAAAGGGCATAAGCCTCACCGAGACGAATGGCGCGCTGGCGCTGGGAGTACGCAATGTTCAGCAAACACGATCAGATCCAAGGTTATGACGATGCCTTGTTAGCGGCGATCAACGCTGAGGATCAGCGTCAGGAAGATCATATTGAGCTGATTGCTTCCGAGAACTACACCAGCCAACGCGTCATGCAAGCCCAAGGCAGCGGTCTGACTAACAAGTACGCAGAAGGCTACCCCGGCAAGCGTTATTACGGCGGTTGCGAGCATGTGGATAAAGTCGAGCAATTGGCCATCGACCGGGCCAAACAACTGTTCGGCGCCGATTACGCCAACGTGCAACCGCACTCCGGCAGCCAAGCCAATGCGGCCGTTTACTTGGCCCTACTCAATGCCGGTGACACGGTGCTGGGCATGAGCTTGGCCCACGGTGGCCATTTGACCCACGGCGCCAGCGTCAGCTTCTCGGGCAAGTTGTACAACGCGGTGCAGTACGGCATTGACACCGCCACCGGCTTGATCGACTACGACGAGGTGGAACGTCTGGCGGTCGAGCACCAACCCAAGATGATCATTGCCGGCTTTTCGGCTTACTCCAAAACCCTGAACTTTGCGCGTTTCCGTGAGATTGCAGACAAAGTCGGGGCTTACCTATTTGTCGACATGGCCCACGTTGCCGGGTTGGTTGCGGCGGGTCTGTACCCCAATCCGCTGCCTTATGCCGACGTGGTGACTACCACCACCCATAAAACCCTGCGCGGGCCGCGTGGCGGGCTGATTCTGGCCAAGAGCAACGAGGCGCTGGAGAAGAAATTCAATTCCGCGGTATTCCCCGGCGGCCAAGGCGGTCCGTTGATGCACGTGATTGCGGCCAAAGCCGTGTGCTTTAAGGAAGCGCTGGAGCCAGGCTTTAAAACCTATCAGCAGCAGGTCATCGACAATGCCCAAGCGATGGCTGAGGTGTTTATCACACGCGGTTACGACGTGGTGTCGGGCGGTACTGACAACCACCTGTTTTTGGTCAGCCTGATTCGTCAGGGCCTGACCGGCAAAGACGCCGACGCCGCTTTGGGGCGTGCGCACATCACCGTCAATAAAAACGCGGTGCCCAACGACCCGCAATCGCCCTTCGTGACCTCGGGCCTGCGCATCGGCACCCCGGCGGTGACCACGCGTGGTCTCCAAGGGGCGCAATG
>NZ_LLWH01000114.1 GCF_001411475.1 Pseudomonas endophytica
TCTGCATTGATTGGGCCTTGCCGTCGAACGAACGCACGGTGGTGGTAAAACTGATCAACCCGCTCAGACACCAATACACGAGCTCTATATTGCGGGTTGCGCCTTAATATATCGGTCAGGTTGGATCGCGTTAACAACGTTATGTCTACACGACCACGCAAGACCATCTGCAGATTGCTTTTATGTGAGTAGGTCAACGTCGCGTTGAAGGTGTTGATCAAATAGGCTGGCGCGAGATTAAAGTCGGCAAATGCGTAGTGGTAACCGGTGAAAAGCGCCATCCGTTTTCCGCTCACGTCATCAAAATAAGTTTGATCACGTCCCGGCTGTTGTTTAGCGACAAACACTTCCGAGTCTTCAAGGCCAAGATCAACAGACTCGTAATCGACCCCTTTCCAGCCCCAGCATTCACACTCAAAGAACGTCAGGTCGACTCGACCCTGATCAAAGTCGCGCACCCGTCGCGCCAAAGAGGTGGGGACCACTATGAAGTGATAGTCAGGTTGCAACTGGTTCATTGCGCTCAGCAATTGCTGCAATAACCCTATATCGCCACCCCGCTCTGGGTGCACGATATACGGCGGAAAGTGCGCCGCACCCACTCGCACCTCTTGCACCGCCCAAACAGGTGCCATAAAGCTGACACTCAGTGGCAAAAGCACGCTACGCGCCATCCACTTAGGCAAACACTTTAACGCTGCGCACATCGGGACGCCTATGACTGGAACTTATTGATTGAGAGATGTACAGATCCTAGTACGCCCGTAATTTAATCGCGCCCAGACAAGCAAGCAAGCGTGGCGCTGGCGCTCTATAAATTAAGTGCCCCGTGGCTGCACTTTAGCTACGCTGCATCCTCAACGCTGATGTTGTTTAAGGAAAGCTGCACATGCCTCACTGGCTGGTAATTGACTTGGAAGCCACCACCGATGACGGCGGCTGGCCTCTAGAAGAAATGGAAGTCATCGAAATCGGTGCCAGCATCGTCACTCGTGCAGGACGTGAGATCGACCACTTTCAGCGCTTCATACGCCCGCAACGGCGGCCGCTGCTTACTGCTTTTTGTCGTCAGTTAACCCACATCACTCAAGCCAACATCGACCATGCCAGCCCTACCAAGCATGTTTGGGGGCAATTCGAGCGTTGGCTCGGCCAGCACCTACCCAAACTCGAAGGCTGGGCCAGTTGGGGCGATTACGATCGCAAGCAACTGGAACAAGAATGGCAACAAAAACAGCTGAACAGTGCCCTAGAGCATTTACCGCACACCAATCTCAAGCAGCTATTTGCTAACGCCCGCCAACTAAAGCACCCGCTGGGTCTTAACAGTGCATTGCAACTGGCAGGCATGCAGTTCAGTGGGCAGCAGCATCGTGCCCTAGAGGATGCCCGCAATACCGCCCGTTTACTGCCACTGGTGCTTAGGGTTTAAGACGCTGTTGAGCCGACACAAAAGGGCGTGACGGGATAAAACGGCTTCTGCATACTGGCCGCCCTTTTTAGCCCATTCCGAGGAATCGCCATGTTTAAAGTTAACGAATACTTCGACGGCACCGTCAAGTCGATTGCTTTCGCACAAGCTGAAGGCAAAGCCACTATTGGCGTCATGGCCCCGGGGGAATATGAATTCGGTACTGCTGAGCGTGAAATCATGCACGTCGTATCTGGCGAGCTGCAGGTCAAACTGCCGGGCAGCAACGAATTCGAAACGTTCAAAACCGGCAGCCAGTTCAACGTACCGGCAAATAGCAAGTTTCAGCTTAAGGTCGCGGTCGAAACTGCTTACCTGTGTGAATACCGCTGATTAAGTAGATCATGTAGGAGCGAGCTTGCTCGCTCCTACAGCCCATCGCTAGCCCATTTTTGTGATCTTTAAGCCCCCGTGTTGAATTGCAACGCCGCCAATCGCGCGTACAGCGGGCTACTGACGATCAACTGGGCGTGAGTGCCTATCGCCACTAGCTTGCCTTGGTCCATCACGGCAATACGATCCGCGTTCTGCACCGTCGCCAAACGATGAGCAATCACCAACGTCGTCCGCCCTTTCATCAAGCTGGGTAACGCCTCTTGGATCAAATGCTCGCTTTGCGCATCCAGCGCACTGGTGGCTTCGTCCAGCAATAAAATGGGCGCATCAACCAGCAGCGCCCGAGCGATTGCCAGTCGCTGACGCTGCCCCCCCGATAAGCCCTGCCCACCATCACCCAAATGGGTTTTATAGCCGTGAGGCATTTGCAAGATGAACTCATGAGCGTGAGCAATGCGAGCTGCCGTTTCTACTTGAGCATCGGTGGCGTTCGGGTTGCCATACCGAATGTTGTCTTCGACCGAGCCAAAGAACAGTGCAGGGGTCTGCGACACCAAGGCAAAACAACGTCGCAGATCGTGCGGGTCAAGTTGCTGAATGGGCCGGTCTTCAAGCAGGATCTGCCCTTGCTGAGGATCGTAGAAACGCAACAGCAGGTCGAGCAAGGTCGATTTACCGGCGCCAGACGGCCCAACCAAGGCTAAGGTTTCGCCTGCATTGATCGTCAGGCTTAGGCCCGCTATCGCGTAATTTTCTGGACGCGAAGGGTAAGAAAAATACAGGTCTTCCAGCCGCAAATGACCTTCAACCCGTTCAGGCAGCATCTGCAACCCCGTTTCTGGCACCACAATTTGGCTTTTGGATTGCAGCAGTTCGCTAATCCGTTGTGCTGCGCCAGCCGCCTGTTGCAGTTCGCCAATGACTTCACTCAACGTACCTACCGCACTGCCAACCACTAGGCTGTAAAACACAAACGCTGCTAATTCACCGCCGGTGATTCGCCCGGCTATCACGTCCATGCCGCCCACCCAGAGCATCACCCCCACCGCGCCCAATACCAGTGAGATCACCAGCGTGATCAACCAAGCACGCTGCAAAATCCGCTTGCGCGCTGTGGCAAAAGCCTCTTCCACCGTGTGTGCAAAGCGCCGCTGGTCTTGCTGTTGGTGGTTGTAAGCCTGAACGGTTTTGATCTGGGTCAAGGCCTCCGACACGTAGCTGCCAACATCGGCAATTCGGTCTTGGCTTTGACGG
>NZ_LLWH01000115.1 GCF_001411475.1 Pseudomonas endophytica
CCGTGCCGAGGCAAGCGATCCGTCGCTCACCTCTGGCGCAACAGCTGCCAGATCTGTGGTGGAGAAGGCAGCAACCCAAAGCTTCCGAGCCTTGGAAAGCGCGGTAAAAGGAGGCGGAATTGCATGTGGTGTGCCCGCCTACCTTTACCGCGACCCGGCGACACTGTGGTGGTGTGTGCCGGGAGGAACTGGGCGGCCTTATGGGTCGCCTTTTTTCTTTCTATGCTGCTTTGGTTTCTGTCACACCGAAGTGATCCAAAACCTCAGCGAGCGATACACGGCCCTCGCTTTGACGAGTCAGTGACTTAATAAGCGAAACGCTTGGGTCTTTGCTGGCGTACTTAACGTGAAGACGTAGGTAATTGACCGCGATCTTGCAACGCCCGGCGTAAGCCTGCAGTGCTTCTGAATCTAAGCTGTAGATGTAGTCACGCAATTTCATGTGGTGTACCTCCGGGAGATGCAATTTAACCATAAGGGTTAACTATTGCAATACCTAGAAGGACATTCACCCCATAGGTTAATCTGGGCACAATCGCAGCATGAGAATTTCTGATACCCGACTGCACAATTTCCGCCACATCTTGGCCGAGAAGAAACTACGCCTGATCGACATTGCCGAGATTCTCGGCAAAGCGCCTGCGCAAGTGAGCGCATTCGGCGGAAAGAACCCCACCAAAGGAATTGGCGACCAAATTGCGCGCGAAATTGAAAGAGCCCTCAGCCTGCCTAACGGCTCACTCGACATCCCGCATGGCTTCGCAAACTTCGATAACGGCTCTGTACTGGGCTACACCGGCAAAAAACTGCCTGTGATCGGTTCGATTGCAGCAGGCTCATGGTGCTGTTCAGATGACAGCTTTGATCCACGCGAGGCGGAAGAATGGATTGAAGCACCGGGGCCAGTTGGGCCACGTGCATTCATCCTGCGCGTTGAAGGTATCAGCATGGAACCCAAGTTTATGGAAGGCGATAAGGTGGTGATAGATCCATCGCTCGAAGCTTTCCCTGGGCACTTTGTGGCAGCCAAGCGCACCCGCGACGAGGCCACTACGCTGAAACAGCTAAAGCAGGAAGGGAATGAGCTGTATCTGTACGCGCTCAACCCTGATTGGCCAGAGCGCATTATTCGGATGACTGAAGAGTGGAGTATCTGCGGGCGGGCTAGGTGGAAAATTTCTGATTTGTGATTGAAGTTATTTCTAACCGGTAATATTCACTGCGGGCCAGTGCTCTTTAAGAAATTCTGTGGCTGCAATCGGGCGACCGAAAAGATAACCTTGGAATACGACGCAACCCATATCTTGAAGGTAATCACGCTGTTGCTTTGTTTCAATTCCTTCTGCAACCGTAGAAACGCGCAATATATCTGCTATTTCTATTATTTTTCTCACAAGCTCCCGCTTACTGGCGTCATTCTCAATATCAAAAATAAAAGATTGATCAATCTTAAGTTCATGCAAAGGTAGAGTCTGCAACAATGATAGAGAAGAGAATCCTGTTCCAAAATCGTCCAGCGACCATGAAACTCCATCGTCACTCAATGCTCTCATTTTGGCAACTGTCGAATTTAGGTCGCCGGCAAAAACAGACTCGGTAATTTCCAAGCACAACTTATCTCCTGAGATTCCAACTTTTCGCATAACTTCACGCACATCATCGACAAATGTTTGAGAGGCAAGTTGTAAAGGACTGACATTCACTGAAAGCACCCATTGATTTACACTTGGAATTGCAGACCAATACTTCAGATGCCGACAAGCATCCTCAATAACCATTAGACCGATCTCGTGAATCAGACCAGTTTCTTCAGCAAGAGGAATAAATTCAGAAGGAGACTGAACACCGTGACCCGGCCTATCCCATCGCAACAAAACTTCAGCACCGATTACTTTACCATCGCCAGAAACCTGCGGCTGCATATACGAACATAACTCACGTTGAGATATGGCTCTGGCGAGCGATCTATATGACTCTACTTTCGAGCTTAAGTCTTCACGAAAAATTGCCAACACACAAACAGTAAGTGCTATAGCAGTAGCACGGTTCAAATCATGACCTAATTTACTCACATCCGCCGGCAAAAGTTCCAAACCAGGACTCAAGCTTATAGCGAGATTTGAGATTAAAACCAACGCTGAAAAACATATTATTGGAAACGCCCATCGCAAATAAAAGCCATCACCACGAAACAAGAAAAAAGCTGCAATACCAATCGGCAATAGGAATAAATGTGCAGACCTAGCACTATACGCCGAAGACACATCAGCCAGGCTGGCAAAAACTGCGATAATCAAAAAAACATGCGCGATCAATGTTAGCGAAAAGAGCTCGAACCTTTTCGCTATGAAAATACATCCGACACCTAACAATACGAGCATAAACAGCAATAAAGCCATAATACTCATAGCGTGAGTTGCGTAATAATACCCCCAAGTTAAACCATGAATAATACAGACGATTCCACTGAATCGAAGCAGCCGCTTGATACGAGGCCATTGAGCCTTGTCAGGAAATTTCCGAGCAAACCACCGCCTACTAGATTCACAGCGTATCGCTTTCGCCACTTTCATCTCTCCATAACCGAAAACCCACTAGCTCTCGGTCTGCTCACCTTGCAAATGCGAGCTGAATATTAGGTCACTCTCGAATCTCGAGCCTTTACGACACACGTCGAGACTAGCTTAACCGTAACTGTCTGTGGCAATGCTCTCACTTAATCTAGAAATTTCTAGACTTTGGCTCTCAACCCGATGCTTGCACCTGAGAAAAATAATCAAAAGGGTAAATAAATTGACAAAATAACCTTTAGGGTTAATATTTCTCGCACTCTCCCACCACAGAGCGAGGCAACACCATGCACACCACAGCAACCCTGCACGTTCACCCAGCGTGCGCCAGTAACCCTCGACTGATCGAGAAGCTGCAAGCCACCACCGGCTGCTTGGTCATCC
>NZ_LLWH01000116.1 GCF_001411475.1 Pseudomonas endophytica
TAAAAATATGGCGCAGCGGACGGGACTCGAACCCGCGACCCCCGGCGTGACAGGCCGGTATTCTAACCGACTGAACTACCGCTGCGCGTAACACTGTGAGCGAATGGTGGGTGATGACGGGATCGAACCGCCGACCCTCTGCTTGTAAGGCAGATGCTCTCCCAGCTGAGCTAATCACCCTTTCACTCTCGGTGTGGCGCGCATTCTACGGAGCGACCTAGGCTCTGGCAAGCACTTTTTAAAATAATTTTCTTATGCATGACAAAGGCTTAGCGCAGGGTTGGCCTATTAAGGCTATCAAGCGAATAATGCCCTCTTTGTATAAAGGAGTGATTCACCCCATGTGGTTCAAAAACCTGCTTATCTATCGCCTGACCCAAGATCTGCCTTTCGATGCGCAGGTGCTGGAAACGGCTCTGGCCAGCAAACCGGCCCGCCCGTGTGCAAGTCAGGAATTAGCCACCTACGGTTTCGTCGCCCCTTTCGGTAAAGGCGAAGACGCACCTCTGGTTCATGCCAGCCAAGACTTCCTGCTTATCGCCGCTCGCAAAGAAGAACGTATCTTGCCAAGCAGCGTGGTGCGCGATGCCTTAAAGGAGAAGGTCGACGAGATCGAGGCCGAGCAAATGCGCAAGGTCTATAAGAAGGAGCGTGATCAACTCAAGGATGAAATCATCCAGGCTTTCTTGCCGCGTGCCTTTATTCGCCGCTCGGCAACCTTTGCCGCCATCGCCCCCAAACAAGGTCTGATCCTGGTTAATGCTTCAAGCCCAAAACGCGCTGAAGACCTACTGTCTACCCTGCGTGAAGTGATCGGCTCGCTGCCAGTTCGACCACTGGGCGTAAAAGTAGCGCCAAGCGCCACCATGACTGAATGGGTCAAAACCCAAAAAGCCGCCGACAATTTCTTTGTACTGGACGAATGTGAGCTACGTGACACCCACGAAGACGGCGGCATCATCCGCTGCAAACGTCAGGACCTGACCAGCGATGAAATCCAGTTGCACTTGAGCACTGGCAAAGTTGTGACTCAACTGTCGCTAGCCTGGCAAGACAAGCTGTCATTTGTTCTGGACGACAAGCTGGTGGTTAAACGCCTAAAGTTTGAAGACCTGTTGCAAGATGAAGCCGAACAGAACGGCGGTGATGACGACCTCGGCCAGCAAGACGCCAGCTTCACGCTGATGATGCTGACCTTTGGCGAATTCTTGCCGCAACTGTTTGAAGCACTGGGCGGTGAAGAGATCCCTCAAGGTCTCTAACCCCTTTAGCCGCGACCGTAGGCTGCGCCCCGCTCGCAGCCTACGGCAACAATGACAACCTGACGCCACACCCCCTACACCATAAAAAGGAACACCATGCGTGCACTTGCTGCTTTAAGCCGCTTTGTCGGCAATACCTTTGCTTATTGGGTTCTGATTTTTGCTGTGCTGGCATTTATGGAGCCCGGTTGGTTTATCGGTCTAAAAGGCGCCATCGTGCCGCTGCTGGGTGTAGTGATGTTCGGCATGGGCCTGACGCTCAAACTCGAAGACTTCGCCGAAGTCGCCCGCCATCCTTGGCGTGTAGCGCTGGGTGTGGTTGCTCATTTCGTGATCATGCCTGGTGTGGCGTGGTTGCTCTGCCAAATGTTCCACCTACCTCCTGAAATCGCGGTTGGAGTGATTCTAGTGGGCTGCTGCCCAAGTGGCACCTCGTCTAATGTGATGACTTGGCTGGCGCGGGGTGATCTTGCACTGTCAGTTGCGATTGCTGCGGTCACTACCCTCCTCGCTCCCTTGTTAACCCCGGCACTTATCTGGCTACTGGCGTCGGCCTGGCTACCGGTTTCATTCATGGAACTGTTCTGGTCGATTCTGCAAGTGGTGTTGTTTCCAATTGTGCTCGGGGTACTGGCTCAACGAGTGCTCGGCGCACGGGTGCATTTTGCAGTCGACGTGCTGCCGCTGGTATCGGTGGTCAGTATTGTGATTATCGTTGCCGCCGTGGTTGCCGCCAGCCAAGCAAAAATCGCCGAGTCGGGCTTGCTGATCATGGCCGTGGTCATGCTGCATAACAGCTTTGGTTACTTGCTCGGCTATTTCACGGGCCGCCTATTTAAGCTACCGCTGGCTCAGCGTAAATCCTTAGCCTTAGAAGTAGGCATGCAGAACTCTGGGCTGGGCGCCGCGTTGGCCAGTGCGCATTTCTCGCCCTTAGCCGCTGTGCCGAGCGCCCTGTTCAGTGTGTGGCACAACATCTCAGGCGCATTGCTTTCAACCTACTTCCGCCGGATGAGCGAAAAAGAAGACCGTCTGAACGCAAGCCAGCCATCTAAAGACTGAAAAGTCGGGGTTGATCGTCAGAAAAATCGTGGGCAATATAGTGCGCACTGCAGGGACGACCCTGCGACTCGCTGAGTGATTAATCTGGGGACGACCCCATCAATTGATGGAGATAACCATGTCCTGGATTATTCTGTTTTTTGCTGGCCTGTTTGAAGTTGGCTGGGCCGTCGGCCTTAAATATACCGATGGTTTTACCCGCCCCCTGCCTACGGCTCTCACCGTCGGCGCCATGGTCATTAGCCTTGGTTTGCTCGGTTTGGCCATGAAGGAACTGCCGCTGGGCACCGCTTACGCAATTTGGACAGGCGTCGGCGCCGTCGGCACCGTCATTGCCGGGATCATTTTGTTTGGTGAGTCTATGGCGCTGTTCCGGCTGGCCAGCGTGGCGCTGATCATTGCCGGTTTGGTCGGGCTCAAGATCAGCACTTAAGCGCTACTGCGGCCTGTAACTGTACTCAGGCCAAACCCGCTCCAGCATCGGCAAGCAAGTTGGGGTGGACTGCCCCCCAAAAGTTGGACAGGTTAGCTAGCAATCTGCGCAGCCCGGGTCCTGTACTCCACAGGGCTTAGGTTGTTGAGCGTCAGTTTGATGCGGTGATGGTTGTAATAGTGGATGTATTCA
>NZ_LLWH01000117.1 GCF_001411475.1 Pseudomonas endophytica
CCGGGCAATCATTTTAAAGATCAACAGATCGTGAGCAAGCTCGCTCCTACAGTTTTTAAGCGTAGGTATACTGCGCCGTATGATCTCGACCTCCTCAACTCCTCGCCGTCCCCGTTGGCGCAGCCTGGCCTTACTAGCGCTGTGTTTGGCGCCATTGCTGTGGCCACTGCAACACCTTGCAGAACGCTATTACCGCAGCCAACTGGCCGGGCAAAATCGTCAGACCCTCGACCTTTACGTGGCCAACTTGTTGGGCACGTTGCATCGCTATGAGGTGTTGCCACAAATCCTCGGCGAACTGCCTGCACTGCGTAATGTGCTGGCCGACCCTGAAAACCCGCAGACGCTGAGCACGGCCAATAAGTTGCTCGCTGATCTCAACCATCAGACGGGTGCTGAAGTCATGTACCTACTTGATGCGCACGGCGACACAGTGGCTACGTCGAACTGGGACAAGAGCGACAGCTTTATTGGGCGTAACTTCGCGTTCCGTCCATATTTCAGCGAAGCGATGGACGGCAAATTGGGGCGATTCTTTGGTCTGGGGACCACGTCCGGTAAGCGCGGCTATTACTTTGCGGCTCCGGCGATTGAGGGCGATAAAAAGATCGGTGTACTGGTGGTCAAGGTCGACCTCGATCACACCGAACGCTTGTGGGGCAACACCCCGGAGCAATTGCTAACGACGGACGACAACGGCGTGGTCATTCTGACATCTCGACCAGATTGGCGCTTCAGAGCCACCCGTGAATTATCGCCTCAAGAGCAGCAAGACATTTTCGCCATCCTGCCGTATCCGACGCGCGATCTACAGCCGCTGACGATCAACCCGGATGCGTGGCTGGTGCAAACCCAAAAAATCGACGAAACCGACTGGAGCGTGAACATTCTCGCCCCGCGAACCTTGATTGACCGCCCGGTTCGCACGGTAGTGGCCATCGGTGCCGCCACCTTACTGGTGGTCATGCTGTTAATCGGTTTGATGATGCAGCGTCGCCGTCATTACTTGGAGCGTATCGCCTTCGAGGCGAAGGCCAGACGCGAACTCGAAGGGCGTGTGGCCGAACGTACCAGCGACCTCGAAGGGCTTAACCAGCGTTTGCGCAAAGAAGTGCTGGAGCGCGAGCAGGCGCAACAGGAGTTGGTGCGCGCTCAGGATGATTTGGTGCAGGCGGGCAAGCTGTCAGCGCTGGGGACTATGTCTGCCAGCATCAGCCATGAACTCAACCAGCCGCTGGCAGCCATCCGCAGCTATGCCGAAAACGCGGAAGTCTTGCTCGACCATCAACGCACCGAAGACGCGCGCAGCAACCTTAAATTGATCAATGAGTTGACCGGTCGCATGTCCTCGATCATTGCGCACCTGCGCGCGTTCGCTCGGCGTGATCGGCACGCACCAGAAAGTGTGGCGCTGCAACCAGCACTGGATGATGCATTGGCCTTGCTGGCCAAGCGGCGGCGCAGCATGGAAGTCGAATTGATCCGCGACCTGCCCGCGGCCACGCTGTGGGTCGAAGCGGGTGAAACCCGTTTGCGCCAAGTATTGGGCAACCTGCTGGCCAACGCTCTTGATGCCCTGACCGAAAAAGGCCCGCCGCGCCGATTGTGGCTCAGTGCCCAATCCACACCTGAAGGCGTCACTGTGTACATTCGCGCTAACGGCCCGGGCTTTTGCATGGAAGCGTTGGGCCGCGCCGGTGAGCCGTTTTACACCACTAAAACCCGCACCCAAGGTTTGGGCTTAGGGCTGGCTATCTGCGACACGCTGATTCGTGCGTTCGGCGGCGAATTGCTGTTCGCCAACCACAAAGAAGGCGGCGCCTTAATTACCCTACGACTGCGTGCCGGTGCGCCGGGCGTCAGTGTGCAAGCTTCAGAGGACTCCAGGTGATGAGCCAACCCATTGATCCGCGTGTTCAGGTCATCTTGATTGATGATGATCCGCACCTGCGCCAGGCGCTCTCTCAAACTCTGGACTTGGCCGGATTGAACGTGTTGCCGCTGGCCGAAGCGAACGGCTTGGCTGAACGCATTGGGCGCGACTGGCCGGGGGTGGTGGTCAGCGACATCCGCATGCCGGGGATGGACGGGCTTGAACTGCTCAATCACCTGCACGCTCAAGACTCCGATTTGCCCGTGTTGTTGATCACTGGCCACGGTGATGTGCCGTTGGCGGTGCAAGCCATGCGCGCGGGCGCTTACGACTTTTTGGAAAAACCGTTTGCCAGCGATGCGCTGCTCGACAGCGTGCGCAGGGCGTTGGCCTTGCGTGCGCTGGTGCTGGACAACCGCAGTCTGCGCATGGCACTCAGTGACCGGCAACAATTGAGCGCTCGGTTAGTGGGGCAATCCTCAGCCATGTTGCGCCTGCGCGAGCAAATCGGCGCACTGGCCGCGACCAAGGCTGACGTACTGATTTTGGGCGAAACCGGCTCTGGTAAAGAGGTGGTTGCTCGGGCGCTGCATGACCTGTCGAGCCGTCGTAGCGGGCCGTTTGTCGCGATCAACGCGGGTGCGCTGGCCGAATCGGTGGTCGAAAGCGAGCTGTTCGGCCATGAACCCGGCGCCTTCACCGGTGCGCAAAAGCGCCGTATCGGCAAGTTCGAGTTCGCCAATGGCGGGACGTTGTTCCTCGACGAAATCGAAAGCATGAGCCTAGACGTGCAGGTCAAACTGCTGCGTTTACTGCAAGAACGTGTGGTCGAGCGTTTGGGCGGCAATCAACTGATCCCGCTGGATATTCGGGTGATTGCCGCGACTAAAGAAGACCTGCGCCAATCGGCTGACCAAGGTCGCTTCCGTGCCGACTTGTACTACCGGCTGAACGTCGCGCCGCTGCGCATTTCGCCACTGCGCGAGCGCGGTGATGACGTGCTGGTGCTGTTTCAGCACTTTGCCGCCGAAGCCAGCACCCGCCAC
>NZ_LLWH01000118.1 GCF_001411475.1 Pseudomonas endophytica
CGAATGCCTTTGGCCCGTGCTTCTTCGACCAACGCGCCACGCGGATTACTGCGCGCATCGGCCACCGCCACCACTTGCTGGCCCGCGTCGAGCCAGTCCAGCGCCACGCGGTAGGCGTGATCGTTGTTGGTGCTCAGCAGCAGTTTTTTGCCCGGCGCCACCCCATAGCGACGCACGTAGGTCGACACCGCACCCGCCAGCATGTTGCCCGGCACGTCGTTGTTGCCGTACACCAATGGTCGCTCGCACGCGCCGGTGGCCAGCACCACGCGCTTGGCTCGAACCCGGTGCAGGCGCTGACGCACTTGGCCAATCGGGGCGCGGTCACTTAAGTGATCGGTGAGGCGCTCGTGAATGGTCAGAAAGTTGTGGTCGTGATAGCCGTTCACCGTCGCCCGAGGCAGCAGCACGACATTGGGCAGGGCGTTGAGTTCGGCGGTGGCCTTGGCCACCCACTCCATCGCCGGTTTACCGTCCAGGCTTTCGCGGCTGTCGAGCAAGCTGCCGCCAAACTCTTCTTGCTCATCGGCAACCATCACCCGTGCGCCGCTGCGTGCCGCCGCCAAAGCTGCGGCCAAGCCTGCGGGGCCTGCGCCGACGATCAGCACGTCGCAATGGTGGTTCATGTTGTCGTAGGTGTCTGGGTCATTTTGGGTCGGCGAACGGCCCAAACCGGCAGCCTTGCGAATGTATTTCTCGTAGGTCATCCAAAACGATTGTGGGTACATGAAGGTTTTGTAGTAAAAGCCCGGCGGCATCAACTTGCCGCCGACCTTGCCCAAAATGCCCATCATGTCGTTATTAACGTTGGGCCAACCGTTGGTGCTGGTGGCGACCAAACCTTGGTACAGCGCCTGTTGCGTGGCCCGCACGTTAGGCACTTGAGTGGCTTCGGTGGCGCCGATTTGCAGCACCGCGTTGGGCTCTTCAGCGCCCGCGGCGTAAATGCCACGCGGGCGGGAATATTTAAAACTGCGACCGATGACGTCCACTCCATTGGCCAACAATGCGGCCGCTAGGCTGTCGCCTTGGTAGCCTTTGTAGGTTTGGCCATTAAAGGTAAAGGTCAGTACTTTGCTGCGATCAACGCGGCCGCCATTAGGCAAGCGATGGGTCTGGCTCATACCTTTTCTCCCTGCTCGCGGGTGGCTGTAGGCGCTACGGACGCGGCCTGTTCGGTGAACTGCGGCGCTGTGCCGATCAGGTAGGTTTCAAGAATTTCGTAGGTCACGGTGTTGCGCGTGGCGTTAAAGAACTGACGGCAACCGGCCACGTGGTTCCACAGTTCGTGGTGCAAGCCGCGTGGGTTATCGCGAAAGAACATATAGTCGCCCCACTCCTTGTCGGTGCAGGCGTTGGGGTCGAGCGGGCGCGGAATGTGCGCTTGGCCGCTGGCGTGAAATTCTTCTTCGGAGCGCAACTCGCCGCAATGAGGACAGAAGATATGCAACATGGGGTGGTTCTCCTGTTAATTAGTGGGCGACAGCGGCAGCGCCATGCTCGTCGATCAAAGCGCCGTTGTAGAACCGGTCGATAGAAAACGGCGCCGCCAGCGGGTGCATTTCGCCTTTGGCCAAGCTGGCGGCGAACACGTTGCCCGAGCCCGGCGTGGCTTTGAAACCGCCGGTGCCCCAGCCGCAGTTGAAGAACAAATTGGGCACCGGGGTTTTGGAAATAATCGGGCAGGCGTCTGGCGTGGTATCGACGATGCCGCCCCACTGTCGGTTCATGCGCACGCGGGACAACACCGGAAACATTTCCACAATCGCTTGAATGGTGTGTTCGATCACCGGGTACGAACCGCGCTGGCCATAGCCGACCCAACCGTCGATACCGGCCCCGATGACCAAGTCGCCTTTGTCGGACTGGCTGATGTAGCCGTGTACAGCGTTGGACATGATCACGCTGTCGATAATCGGTTTGATCGGCTCCGACACCAGCGCTTGCAGCGGGTGCGATTCGATTGGCAGACGGAACCCGGCCTGACGCGCCATGTGCCCGGAGTTACCGGCGGTGACTACCCCCACGCGTTTGGCGCCGATAAAGCCTTTGCTGGTTTCAACGCCAACGCACACGCCGTTTTCTTTGCGAAAGCCCAACACTTCGGTTTGCTGGATCAAGTCCACACCCAAGGCGTCAGCCGCACGGGCAAAGCCCCAAGCCACGGCGTCATGCCGGGCAACACCGCCGCGCCGTTGCACGGTGGCACCGATGATCGGGTAACGGGTGTTTTTGGAGCAATCAAGGTAGGGAATTTCGTCGGCCACTTGTTTGCCGTTGAGCAACTCGCCATCGACTCCATTAAGGCGGTTGGCGCTGACCCGGCGCTCCGAGTCGCGCATGTCTTGCAGTGTGTGACACAAGTTGTACACACCGCGCTGCGAGAACATGACGTTGTAGTTCAGGTCTTGGGACAAACCTTCCCACAGCTTCATCGCGTGTTCGTAGAGGTGCGCCGATTCGTCCCACAAATAGTTGGAGCGCACGATGGTGGTGTTGCGCGCCGTGTTGCCGCCGCCCAACCAGCCTTTTTCGACCACGGCCACATTAGTGATGCCGTGTTCTTTGGCCAAGTAATACGCGGTGGCCAGCCCGTGCCCGCCGCCGCCGACGATGACTACGTCGTAGACCTTTTTCGGGGTCGGCGTGCGCCACATTTTTTGCCAGTTTTCGTGGTGGCTGAACGAGTGCTTAAGAAGGCCGAAGCCTGAGTACCGTTGCATAGGGTTTACTCCAAAAACGCGCTCAGCGATAAACCGGGAAGTCTTTGCACAGCGACGTCACTTGGCGCGCCACATCGGCCTCGATATCCGGGTCACCGAGGTGATCGAGGATGTCGCAGATCCAGCCCGCCAACTGCGTGCATTGCGCCACTCTGAAACCACGCGCGACCCCCGC
>NZ_LLWH01000119.1 GCF_001411475.1 Pseudomonas endophytica
TGCTGCGCGCCCTGGGTCATGCCTTGCAGATCGAAGTCGCGGACAGCGGCATCACCTTGCAACTGCAACTGGGTCTGGTGTTAGGCGAAGGTTTGAACGGCATGAGCCAGATCGACCTATTGCTGACAGAGACGGCACAAGACGCCTTGGCACTGTCGCAACACAGCCGCAACCTGCTGTTGGTGGAGCGCAAAATCAGCGACGACGCATTGATTCGTCAACGTGCCCGCATCCGCCCAATTGCCAGCCCAGAAGGTGCCTGCTGCGTTGAGCGCTTAATGGAACCTTACCCGTCCATGCTCGAACGCCAACTGGCGCGCATGCACGAGAACCGCGATTAAGGCCTGAGCACTAGGCTGCGGTCTTTGTTTTTAAAGATCAAAAGATCGCGAGCAAGCTCTCTCCAGAAAGCAGAAACAGCGCCGACGATACAAAAAAATCCCGCACATGTGCGGGATTTTTTGTTTTCGGCCATCACCTCAGAAACGAAACACTTCCATATCCGTACGAATCGGTGAAGCTGTCGGAATCTTTGGCCTGTTCACATCCTGCTTGGGCGCTGGCTTAGGGTCGGGCTTGCGCGGCTCAATCAATGGCGGCTGGTTGGCCAATGGCTTGAGCGCCACCGTCAGTTGCTCACTCAACTGTTGCAATAACTCGCCCTGAGCTTTGACTTGGTCAGCCGTGCTGCCATCGTGCTTTTGTTCCAGATGGACCATGCGGCTGTCACGCACTTGCCCACGACGATCAAGCAAACGCCATTGGGCGTCGAGAATCGCCGGTTGGTTTTTACCCGAATCCAAGCGTGTGATCGACAACAGCACTTGGACGTCCGGCGCAAAGCCCGCCGTCGCCGGAGGCAATACAACGCGCTGGCTGTCTAGACGCCATGCAAGCTGGCGTACCAGCAATTGATCAATATCGGACGACAAACTGCCCGCCCAACGACCATCGGTCGCCGCGCTCAGGCTGCCATCGGCTTGACGCTGCAACAGGGTTTCTCGTTGCAGGTAATCGGCCAAGGTGACCGGACCAAGGAGTACGGCCATGCCAGCGCTTTGTTTCGGCTGGCCGGGGTTGCCGCTGTCCAGTTGGTACAAAGACGCCGGCTGGTGCACGCTGCACCCTGCCAAGCCCAGTACTCCGGCCAGCAACGCAATTAAAGGAAGGCGCAGAACGTTCATCATTCCATCCAGGTGGCTGCCACTTGGCACACCACAGTGTCATTCTCAGAAAATTTTGGAGCACATCGCCATTAGCTGTGCGAATGAGCGCCATATCATCCGCGAATATTCAGCACGACTCCAGCGCCGCAACGCCGATCCACATGAAAAAAAGCAGATCGGCGTACTCAGCTAGTTAGGCGTCTCAACCAACAACGCGTCTACACGCTGGAAGCCACGCGGCAACTTGTTACCTCGCCGCCCACGATCACCTTTGTAGTGTTCGAGGTCATCCGCCTTAAGAGATAAGGTCCGCTTACCCGCCTGCAACACCAACGTGGCATTGGCCGGCAGTACGGCGATATCGGTGACGTACTCTTCGCGACTGGCCACCCGCTCACCTGGGATGCCAATGATCTTGTTGCCCTTACCCTTACCCAACTGCGGCAAATCACTTATTTTGAAGATCAACAATCGTCCTTCGGTGGTCACCGCGGCCAATCTGTTGTTTTCTCGATCAGCCACAGGGCGCGGCAGCATCACTTGCGACCCTTTGGGCAGGGTCAACAGCGCTTTACCGGCTTTGTTTTTGGCTTGCAGGTCTTCACCTTTCACCACAAAACCGTAACCGGCATCAGACGCGATGACATACAGCGCATCGTCTTCGGGCATCAACACGCACTCAAAGGTGGCGCCCGGCGGCGGGGCTAAGCGCCCCGTCAACGGCTCGCCCTGACCACGGGCAGACGGCAAGGTGTGCGCCGCCACCGAGTAGCTGCGCCCCGTGGAGTCGATAAACACCGCAAATTGGTTGGAACGCCCCGCCGCCGAGGTTTTATAACCATCCCCCGCTTTATAGGACAAACCGGTCGCGTCTAGATCGTGACCTTTACCGCAACGTACCCAGCCCTTTTCAGACAACACAACGGTGACGGCTTCGGTCGGAATCAGCTCGTTTTCTGACAGAGCTTTGGCTTCTGCACGGGACACAATCGGCGAACGACGATCATCGCCATAGGTTTGGGCATCGGCCAGCAACTCGCTACGCACCAACTTTTTCAGCTTGGCTTCGCTGCCCAACAAGGTTTGCAGCTTGGCTTGCTCTTTGCGCAACGCGTCTTGCTCGGCGCGCAGCTTCATCTCTTCAAGGCGGGCCAGTTGACGCAGGCGCGTGTCGAGGATGTAGTCGGCCTGCGTTTCGGTCAGCGCAAAGCGGGCAATCAGCTCAGCCTTAGGGTGTTCCTCGGTACGAATAATGTGGATCACTTCGTCGAGGTTCAGGTAGGCGGTCAGCAAGCCGTCCAACAGGTGCAGGCGGCGCTCGACTTTATCAAGACGGAACTGCAAGCGACGGCGCACGGTGTTGACCCGGAACTCCAGCCACTCAACCAGCAAAGCGCGCAGGTTTTTCAGTTGCGGCTTGCCGTCCAGACCGATGATGTTGATGTTGACCCGGAAGGTCGACTCCAATTCAGTCACGGCGAACAAGTGCTGCATCAGTTCATCGACGTCCACCTTGTTGTTACGCGGGATGATCACGATGCGGCACGGGTT
>NZ_LLWH01000120.1 GCF_001411475.1 Pseudomonas endophytica
TTGCCGTTGCAATCACTGCGCGAACTGAGCGAACCCACAGGCGTGACCAGCGCTCCCCGAATCCAGTCTTGGACGCTCAAACAAGGCAGCCGCGTGCTGTTCGTGGAGAATCACAGCGTGCCCATGGTTGATCTGAAAATCAGCTTTGCAGCCGGCAGCTACTACGACGGCAAAACCCCAGGGTTAGCGGCCATGGCCCAAGCCCTTTTCAGTGTCGATTCTGCGCTTAAACAAGCGGACGAAATCGCCCGGGAGTTTGATCGTTATGGAGTGAAAATCACCCATGGCTTGAATGCCGAGCAGAGCTACTTCAACCTGAGAAGCCTGAGCGAGCCAGCAGTCTTTAACCCGGTCATGGCCTTGTTCACTGAAACCCTTACACGCCCTAAGTTTAGCCAAGCAAACCTTTCTCGAATCAAACGTGCCCTGCAAACAGACCTCGAGCTGGAGCAGATCATCCCGCAGATGCGCGCATTGGCCCACATTCGCGCCCACTTGTACCCTGGCCAGCCGTCGTCACACTCAATCTACGGCACAAGCGACAGCCTAGAGCGCATCGAAGCTAAGCAGCTTAGGGACTTTAACCAACGTGCTTACACTGCGGGTAACCTTAAAATGGTGATTGTGGGCGATCTCACACCTGAGCAAGCCCGATCACTCAGCCAAACCTTTGCCGATGCGCTACCGCAAGGCCCAGCACTGCCAGCCCCACAGATGATGGTCGGCGCTGTTAATGCAGGCCAAGCGCTGCACCTTGAGGACCCGTCAAGTCAAACACTGCTGATGCTGGCGCAAAATGCCTTGCCCGATCAGCACCCCGACGCTATCGCCATCCGTATCGCCAACGTGATATTCAACCATGTCCTAAATGGTCAATTACGCGAGAAGCACAGCGTGACTTACGGGGTCAAATCCGATATCGAACCCGCTCAAGGTACCGCGACCTGGGTCATCCAGCTCAACACGCCCCCCCAATACAGCCAAGAGGCTATGCGCCATGCCCAAGCGCTGTTTGCTGATTTTCTCAAGTCGGGCCCCAGTGAAGAACAACTGAACACCCTCAAAAAATACTTGCGTCATGCGTTGCCGCAACTGCTGGCGACCAACAAAAATCTGCTGGATGAGCTGGAGGTCATCAACCGCTTCGATCAAACATTGAACTTCTCCCATAAAACCGATGAAATCCAAAAAATGACCACGGCACAGATTAAGGCAGCCATGAATCGGCATTTGGCCCACAGTCAATGGACCACGCTGACTTTGGGCCCCAGCGTTGCCCAATTGCCCCTGCCCGACATCAACAGTGGTGAAGACAGCAGCCAACCCTTGTGCAATTCGACCAATTGGACAAACACCGGGCCACACTCACTGCTTGGGCAGAGGGCCGTGTTGTGGCAACTTAAGCACTTTCTAACACCCGTCACCGATTGAGAACTTAAGTGCGCGTCCTCGCTTCCCCTGAATCACCCTTGGCACCGTTCACACCCGCATCAAGCCTGCGCAACCCTCACTTGCAAACCTTGTGGGGGCCGCTGTGGCGTACCAAACCGGTTGTTGAATTACAGCGCGAGCGCCTGTGGCTCGAGGATGGCGACTTTCTTGACCTAGACTGGCACGGAACACCGTCTGCCTATGAGCCACTGGTATTGGTGTTGCACGGCTTAACCGGTTCTTCAGGCTCGCATTACATTGCGGGCCAACAAAGCGCTTTGGCGAAGCTAGGCTGGGCCAGCGTTGCCTTAAATTGGCGCGGCTGCTCAGGAGAGCCCAACTTGCTGGCACGCAGCTACCATTCAGGCGCCAGTGAAGACTTGGCCGCCGCGGTTGCGCACCTACGGGCTCGCTACCCGCTGGTACCGATCTACGCCGTGGGTTACTCGCTGGGCGGCAACGTTTTGCTTAAGTATTTGGGCGAATCGGGCAGTGCCAGTGGTCTGCAAGGTGGCGTCGCAGTCTCGGTGCCGTTTCGCCTCGACCAATGCGCCGACCGCATCGGGCTAGGGTTTTCGAAGGTGTATCAAGCGCATTTCATGCGCCAGATGGTGACCTACGTTAAAAATAAACGCCTTCAGTTTCAACACGAGGCCCGGCATGAAGGGCTGGCCACACTGGCCAAACTGGGCACCCTCAAGTCCTTGAGTAAATTGCGCACCTTCTGGGAGTTCGATGACCGGGTTACGGCCCCGCTCAATGGTTATCAAAACGTGGATGACTATTACCGCCGCGCCTCCAGCCGCTACTTTCTGGGCGCCATTGAAACACCGACTCTGATTATCCAGTCCGAGGACGATCCCTTTGTGTTCAAGCACAGCATTCCCGAACCTGACGAGCTATCAGCCAGCACCGAACTGGAGTTGCACGCCAAGGGCGGGCATGTCGGCTTCGTCGAAGGTTCTCTGAGAGCCCCGCAGTACTACCTTGAACGGCGAATCCCTCAGTGGCTGGCCAGCCTTAACGCCGAGTTGAGCTAATGAATGTGGAGCATGCTGAGTCCATTCACTTTTGGCAGGTGCCACCGTTAAGCGGCGTCGAATTGCTCACTGCGCGTTACATTGAGCACCGCTTCGCGCCCCCAGGGCATGATGGTTTTGTGGCAGTCCAATCTGCAGCCGCCGTATTGTGGCTGCGATCGAGCGCGTAGCGGTTGCAAACCATGCGAACCGCCCAAACAAGATTAAAAGATCGCAGCCTGCGGCAGCTCCTAAAGTCCGGAG
>NZ_LLWH01000121.1 GCF_001411475.1 Pseudomonas endophytica
TATGTTAGTCAGCGGCATGACCTGGACCGGGTTTTGGGGCAAGCAATATGCAGAACTGTGGAACCAGTTCCCGGCTGCTATGTGGACCGACGTGCCCACGTCGAATGTAGACGCTGGCACCCTCAACAGCGCCACTCGCCAGACCGTACCTTGGGCCATGGAAAACACGCCGATGCCCGTCTCGGGCGCGCATGCCGAACACATGGCTCACGCGGCCCACTCTTCCGGCCCAGCAGCGCCCGGCATCACCCTGCAACAAGTGTTCGAGACGGCCACTCAGCGCAAGGTCGAACCGGGCTACAGCATCACCCTGCCGACCACCGCTGAAGGCGTGTTCACCATTGCCGTATTCGCTGATGACCCACGCAATGACGCCACGCTGCATGTCGATCAATACACCGGTGAGGTACTGGCCGATGTTCGGTGGCAGCATTACAGCAACGTCGCCCGCGCCACAGAAATGGGCGTGATGCTGCACGAGGGCAAGCTGTTCGGCTCACTGAACCAGATCGCAATTTTGCTGGTGTGTCTGATGATTCTGCTGAGTTCGAGCAGTGGTTTAGTGATCTGGTGGAAGCGTCGGCCTACAGGCGGTTTAGGCGTACCGCCCATGCGTCACGATCTGCCGACGTGGAAGTCCGGGCTGGTGATTATCCTCGCCTTGGCGGTTGTTTTCCCACTGGTGGGCGCCTCGCTCATCGGCGTGTGGTTGCTGGATCGACTGCTGATGCTAATGCGCTCAACATCCAAGCATGAACAGGTTTCATAGGCGTCATGAACCATCCGAGATGCGCGACCTAGATAGATGTGGATACTGGCTCGCCAGTATCGCGCACGAAATTGTTGTTACCTTGTAACAAAACAATTTAAGCTCGCTCACCCCGCCGCCAGGAGGCAGCGGGCACATCTCTAGAAAAAAGCGATTGTTAACCTCCATGAACAAGTACCTGCTTTTCAGCCTTTGCCTGCTGGCGATCAACAGTGCGCACGCAGATGACAGCGCGTCGTCTCTGATGCTACCCGCCGCCACCATCACCGCCCCTGAAGTCGATGCCGAGCGTGTCGACTTAAAGACCGCCACCACCGCGGGCTCGCGCCTGAATCTCAGCAGCCTCGATACCCCGGCCAGCGTCGAAAGCCTGACCGGTGCGCAGATCCGCGCTCGTGGCGACCGCAGTGTGCAAGACGCTGTCACCCGCACCACCGGCATCAGCTTCACCGGTTCACCGGGCAATGGCGGCTCGGCTTACTCGGCGCGCGGCTTTGTCGGCGAAGGCTCGGTCATGCAGCTCTACGATGGCACGCGTCTGTACAGTGGCGCGGGCACGGTGACATTCCCGGTCGATGATTGGTCGGTGGAGCGTATCGACGTACTGCGCGGCCCCGCCTCGGTGCTGTACGGCGAAGGCGCGACCGGAGCGGTGATCAACGTGATCCCGAAAAAACCGTTCAGCGGCGAGATCGAAAACCATATCCGCGTGGGCTATGGCTCATACGACACCCAGCAGCAGGCACTGGACAGCGGCGGCTCGCTGACCGACACCCTGAGCTACCGGTTGAACATCAACCACACCCAGAGCAACGGCTGGATCGACCACGGTGACTCCGAAAACACCTTCGTCAGCGCCGCCCTGCGCTGGCAGGCCACCGACGAACTGGCGTTCACCCTAAGCCACGACTATGGCGACCAGGAACCGCAAAACGATTTCGGCGTACCGTTGATCAATGGCCGTTATCACAAGGGCCTGCGCGACAAGAACTACAACGTCAGTGACGCCAAGCTGCACTACAACGATCAGTGGACGCGCCTGAACAGCGAATGGCGGATCAACGACAACCTGACCGCCACCAACGAGCTGTATTACCTCAAGGCCCAGCGTCGTTGGCAGAACGCCGAAAACCACGCCTGGGACGAGGCCAGCCAAACCCTGCTGCGCGGCGGCTATTTCAGCATCAAGCATGAGCAGGAACAGGTCGGCGACCGCCAGACCTTCGCGCTCAGCCATGACCTGTTCGGTCTCAAGAGCAAAACCCTGGTGGGCATGGACTACAACCGTATCCACTTCAACTTGCACAGCAACTCGCCGTACCACGACGTAGACGCAGACGGCCAGCCAATCGACCTGTACCACCCGGACCGTGGCCAATGGCAAAGTGCTTCGCCTTACCGCGACCAGTTCACCACCACCACGCAGCAGTTTTCGCTGTTCGCCGAAAACCGCACCGAGCTGACCGATCAACTGTCGCTGGTCACCGGTGTGCGCCGCGACATGGTGCACCTGGACCGCGATGACTTCTCTGTCACGGGCGACTCCACCCACAGTGACCGCAGCCTGTCGGCCAACAGCTGGAAAGTCGGCCTGGTGTACGAACTGACCCCGGATACCTCGGTTTACGCGCAACAAGCCACCAGCGTCGATGGTGTGGGCGGTTTGATCAGCCTGGACCAGAACCAGCAAAACTTTGGCCTGGCCCATGCGCGCCAGACTGAAGTCGGCTTCAAGCAACTGTTCTGGGACCAGCGCGGCGAGTGGACACTGGCGGCGTATCACATCGACAAAAAGGATTTGCTGAGCCGAGACTCAGTCACTAAGTTGACTCGACAAATCGGTGAGCACTCCTCCAGAAGCCTGGAAGCCAGCCTTGCTCTGCAACTGC
>NZ_LLWH01000122.1 GCF_001411475.1 Pseudomonas endophytica
CTCAGCACCACGGAATAAGTCGCCAAATACAGCACCCGCCTCTACCGATGCCAACTGGTCTTTGTCACCTAGCAGTACCAGCCGAGCCTGTTCGGGCAGTGCGTCCAGCAAGTTGGCCATCATTTCAAGGTCGATCATAGAGGCTTCATCGACCACTAATACGTCCAGCGGCAGACGATTGCCTGCATGGTGACGAAAATGCCGCGTGCCGGGACGGCTACCCAGCAAGCGGTGAACGGTGGTGACATCACTGGGGATTTTTTCCCGAACCTTGTCGTCCACTTTCAACGATTTGACTTGCAGGCTGATAGATTCGGTCAGGCGAGCAGCAGCCTTACCCGTAGGAGCGGCCAGACGAATTCGCAAGGGCGCACCCGCTTCAACGGCCGGGGCTTGAAGCAGCGCTAACAAACGCACGACCGTCGTGGTCTTGCCGGTGCCAGGGCCGCCAGTGACGATACTAAAGGCGCCGCGAGTGGCCAGCGCACAGGCTAGTTTTTGCCAGTCAATCGGGGCATTGGCTTTCGGTGCGCCGAAAAGCTCATTTAAGCGCGCGGGTAAATCATCAGGCGTAGCTTCGATGACTGACAGACGTTGGCGCAATGCGTTGTCGATTCGTCGCTCATAAGCCCAATAGCGGCGCAGGTATAAACGGCGCTCGCTGAGCACCAAAGGTCGGCTCGAAGCGTCTGCGGATAACTGTTCCACATGTTCAACCAATAGGCTGTTGTGTAGGGCTTTGCACCATGTATCGCCGTCCAATGCCTCAAGCAGTTGTGAGGGCAGTAACATGGCGTCTGTGTGTACATCGCCTTCGGGAGGCAGCGACAACGCGAAGTCAGGTTGTTTTAAGGTTTCAAACAGGTCCAGACAGACGTGACCGTGGCCCAGTTGGTGACTGGTCAGTGCCGCTGCCAGCAGCACCAACGGATCGCCCTGCGGGTCGCGCTCATGCAAAAACGCAACGAACGCTTTGTCCAGTGCGCGCAGCCAGCCGCGCTCGACCCAGCGCTCTAGCAACAGCAGCAAATCGGCTGCGCGGCTCAATGGCTGGAGTTGGGCCAGACTTTCTGCCGTTAAAGGCGTCGGCAACAGCTCGGCAAACGAGCGACTCATAGCAACACTCCCTGTTCCCACGTCGGTTCTACGGGTTTAGGCAGAGATTTGCCCTGAAACATCAGGTCTAGGCTTTCGATCAATACTCTGGGCGGTCGGGTGAAGAACACCCCTTGGCTTTGCGAACGAGTGCCCCGCAAGAACAGATACAGCGCGCCGCCCATGTGCTGGTCATAGTCGTAATTAACCAAGCGGGCCTTGAGTTGACGGTGCAACGCCAATAGGTACAACACGTATTGCAGGTCGTAGCGGTTATCCAGAATCGAAGCGTTCATCGCCTGTTCGGTGTAGGCCGAATCGTCGGCCCCGAGCCAATTAGATTTGTAGTCCGCCACGTAGTAGCGCCCTTCGTGCTCAAACGTCAGGTCTATAAAACCCTTGAACATGCCATTGAGCTGGCTCGGCTCAGCCCCGGCACGCGGCGCACCGTTATGGGTATGCTGACGCACGAGTTGGTCCATTTGCAGAACATCAACCTTGTGGCTGGCGAACCAGAACTCCATTTCGATTTGATACTGGCTCAGTTCACTCAAGACCACAGCAGGCTGACCGTTATTCAGACGTAGCGGCTCATGTTGCAGGTGCTGTAACCAGTCGCTTAGCGTGTCGATCCAGCCTTGCCAGCCGCGTCGGTTACAGCGCCGGGCCACAGCGTCTTTGAGGGGTTCGAAGTCGGCGTTAAAGCGTTCGCTACCTGCCCACTCCAGCAGGCCGTGGAGAAATGTTCCGGGATTAGGCCCACGAGGAAACCGGTGTATATCACCGCCACTGAGTAACGCATCACGCGGCGCGTTCGGATCCAGTCGCTCATCGTCCGATAGTTTTTGCGCCAAGGCGCTTTCAGGGGCTTCGGCCGGGCTGAGGCTGTCACCAATACGCAATGCGCTGTAAGAAGCAATCCACCAGTTCTGCGCAGCCCGTCGGGTCGGGATCAACGGCTTAAGCAGCGTGGCCTGATTGAGCGGTGGGTAAAAACGCTCCTCGCTAACGGCCGGGACGGGCTCGTATTGAATCGCCGGGCAGTCTTGCGCCAACTCTGCCAGCCAGCGCTCCAAGGCAACGGACTCGGCTAATAAGGCCCCACCTCCCAAGAGATAACCCAAGGCGGACAGGTGCAAAATAGACCGGTTGTTGTTGCCCCGTTTGAGGTCTGCAACGCCAAGCCAGCAGGCATGCTGAGCGCGGGTTAAAGCCACATAGAGCAGACGTAAATCTTCGGCCAGACGCTCATTATCCGCTTGAGTGATCAACTCTTGGGTTGGCTTTAGGCTTACGTGGGCATTGCCCGCCGCATCGTGGTAATGCAGTGGTAAACGACTACCGTCCACCGGTTTGGTCGAGCAGATAAACGGCAGGAAAACCAAGGGGTATTCCAGCCCTTTGGATTTGTGGATGGTCACCACTTTGACCAGTTGCTCATCGCTCTCGAGTCGCAATATTTGCTCTTCACCTGCCTGCCCGGATAAAGCCAAATGCTCGGCCAAATGCCGACTTAGAGCTTG
>NZ_LLWH01000123.1 GCF_001411475.1 Pseudomonas endophytica
ACCGCGCAGAGATTCGAGCAAGGCCAGCACTTGCGCCTGCACGGTGGTGTCGAGGGCGGTGGTTGGTTCGTCGGCGATCAGTAAGCGCGGGTTGCAGGCGATGGCCGAGGCGATCAGCGCCCGCTGACGCAAACCGCCCGACAATTGAAACGGGTACTGCCGCGCCCGTAACTCAGGCTCCGGCACGCCCACAGCGCGCAGTAACTCGATGACTTTGGCTTCACGCTGCGCCCGATTCAGGTCGGTGTGCAGTTGCAACGGCTCGGCGATTTCTTGACCGACCAAACGCAAAGGGTCGAGTGAGCCCAACGCGTCTTGCATGACAAAGCCAATCTGCGCGCCGCGTATCTTGCGCCAAGTACGCTCATCGAACTGACGCAGGTCTTGCCCGGCAAAGGTCAAACGGTTGGCCTGGACGTGCGCCCGAGCGCCTGTCAGCCCGGCCAAGGTGCGCGAAGTCACGCTTTTACCCGAGCCAGACTCTCCGACCAGCGCTAGGCACTCGCCACGATGCAGTTGAAAGCTGACGCCTTTGAGGGTCGGGGGCGCATGGGGGCCAAAGCGCACTTGCAGGTTTTGCACGTCAATCAGAGGTTCTGTACTCATGCCCGTTTACCTTCGCTACGACGCAACAGTTCGCGGCCGATCACGCTGATCGACACCACGGTCAATGTAATTGCCAACGCGGGCCATGCCACCAACCACCACGCATTGGCCAGGTAGTTGCGGCCCATGGCGAGCATCCCGCCCCATTCCGGGATGGGTGGCGCAGCGCCAAAACCCAAAAAGCTCAACGCGGCGCCGTTGACGATGTTGCCGCCAATGCCAATCGTGGCCAGGATCAATATCGGCTTGATCGCATTGGGCAGCACGTGCCGCCAGATCACCGAGTGCCGGGGCAGCCCCAAGGTGGTGGCAGCCTCGACGTAACCGGCGCCACGCACGACCAAAGTTTGTGCCCGCACTAAACGCGCATAACGCGGCACGTTGGCGATCCCGATGGCCAAAATCAGGTTGAGTTGGCCTTGGCCAAAGAAGGTGATGATCACCAACGCCAACAACAGGTCTGGAAACGCCAGCAGCACGTCAATGACGCGCATAACAGCGCCGTCTAGCCAGCGCGGGCCAAGCCCCGCCGTCAGCCCCAACAGGGTGCCTAACAGCAAACCTACGGCGGTGGCGGCCACACCCAGCACCAATGACGGGCGCACGGCGTAGACCAGCCGGGTCAGGATGTCGCGACCGTTTTCGTCAGCGCCTAGCCAGAAAAAGCTGTCGGGGGCGCTGAATGCCAATCGCGAGTTGGCTGCAAGCGGATCGCCTGTGACCAGCCAACTGGGCTGGATCGCTGCAATCAGCAACACCAGCACAAACAGCCCCGCCAGCAGCAGACCCGGGCGTAGCGCCCAACGCCGTGCGCCACGCGCGGGTGCGCCGAACAATGACTCGGCTTGGATCAAGCCCGCCGAGGAGCTTGGGTGGGTGGACTGACTCATGACAGCAGCTCCTGTTGGGTGGCTCAAACTGCGCTGGCTTCATCGCGGGTGGCGCTGTGCGTGCCGTCCTGCTCATGCAGTGCACGCCACGCGGCGCCGGGGCTGACGCCGTTGAGGTAGTAGTTACCCAGCGCCCGCTCGCGGTAGATGGCCGGGTTGTGCGAGGCCAAAGTACGGGCGTTGCGCCAGTGTCGGTCAAGGCGGCGGGCTTGGCTGGTGGCCGACGCGCCGCCCACTTCGAACAGCAGCGTAGTGGCTTCGAGGACTTGCTCGAGTACCACTTGCTGGGCCTGAAACGTGCGGATGTCGGCTTCAACGTAATCCGCTTCTTGAGCGCTTTGGGTCAGTTCCGCTTGATGCACCCCTTCCAGCACCTCAGCCGTGGTCAGCACCAGGGTTTCGCTGGCGTAGGCCAGGCTCGATAAGCGACCAATCACCCGCTGCACCAGCGGGTCTTCTTTAGGGTTCGATTGGCCCGGCACGCCAAACGCACGGGTTCGCCCTTGCACAAAGACCGTTGCATCACGCAATGCGGCACGGGCAATACCGGCCAAGGTGGCGAGGTGGAACAGTTGGTAGAACGATGAGATATACGACTCGGCACGCAACTCACTGGGTTTGAAGCGGCGCAGCACGTGTTCATGCGCCACTGCGACCTTGTCGAAGCGCGTGGTGCCGCTGCCGCTCAGGCGTTGACCGAAACCATCCCAGTCATCTTCTCGGGTCACGCCCGGCGCATCGACGGCCACCACGACGCTGAAAAAATCTTTGTCGTGCATGGCCACTGCTGCGACCCAGTCGGCGTAAATCGTGCCGGTGCAGTAATACTTTTCGCCATTGAGCACCCAGCCCGCCTGTTCGTTTTGCGGGTCTGCGGGTTCAAGTGACACCGAGTTGGTGCTGCTGTCGGTGCGCTCAGCCATGGCCGCGCCCCACAACTGCCCGGCCACCACTTTAGCGAACCAATAGTCCTGAGAAGCGGCATCACGGCTAGACAAACGCCCTTCGACAAAGCCGAAATGCGCGCGCACGATTTGCGGCAGGTTTGAGTCGGCTTCAGCCAGGCCGATCAACAGCCGGAACAACACCGGCAAGC
>NZ_LLWH01000124.1 GCF_001411475.1 Pseudomonas endophytica
TCATGGGTTTGTTGCCCGATGTCGCAGCCGACTTGAGCGTCTCCATTCCGGGCGCTGGCTGGCTGGTGACCGGCTACGCGCTGGGCGTGGCCATTGGCGCGCCGTTTATGGCATTGGCCACCGCCAAATTGCCGCGTAAGGCCGCTTTGGTGGCTTTGATGGGCATTTTTATTATCGGCAACCTGCTCTGCGCACTGGCCAGTGATTACAACGTCTTGATGCTCGCCCGGGTCATTACGGCCCTGTGCCACGGTGCATTTTTCGGTATTGGCTCTGTGGTCGCAGCAGGCTTGGTGCCCGCCAATAAGCGTGCATCAGCCGTGGCCTTGATGTTTACCGGTCTGACGCTGGCAAACGTACTGGGCGTGCCGTTGGGCACAGCCTTGGGCCAAGCCGCGGGATGGCGCTCTACATTTTTTGCCGTGACGGTGATTGGTGTGGTGGCGTTGATTGGTTTGATCCGCTTTCTGCCCGCTAAAAAAGACGAAGAAAAACTCGACATGCGTGCCGAACTGGCAGCCCTTAAAGGCGCTGGGATATGGCTTTCCCTGAGCATGACAGCGCTGTTTTCTGCCTCCATGTTCACTCTATTCACGTATGTCGCCCCATTACTCGGTGACGTGACGGGCGTGTCGCCCACTGGCGTGACCTGGACCTTACTCTTAATCGGACTGGGCCTGACGGTCGGTAACATCATTGGCGGCAAGCTCGCCGACAAACGTTTGGCTGCGACCTTGATCGGCGTCTTTATCGCCATGGCCGTGGTGTCGACGGTGCTGACCTGGACCAGCGTGGCTTTAATTCCAACCGAGATCACGCTGTTCTTGTGGGCCACCGCTTCGTTTGCCGCTGTTCCCGCCCTGCAAGTCAACGTGGTGACCTTCGGTAAAGCAGCCCCAAACCTGGTTTCAACGCTGAACATTGGCGCTTTTAACCTCGGCAACGCATTGGGCGCTTGGGTGGGCGGCAGCGTGATTGCTCATGGCTTCGGCCTCACTAGCGTGCCGCTTGCCGCTGCCGCATTGGCGGTGCTGGCGCTGCTGGTCACCCTGATTACTTTTCGCCAGAACGGTAACCCCGAGCTGGTTACTGCCACACATTGATCTCTGAGAAGGCTATATATATGACTACGATTTTTGATCCGATCAAACTAGGCGATCTCGAGCTTCCTAACCGCATCGTCATGGCGCCGCTTACCCGTTGCCGCGCCGATGAAGGCCGCGTTCCAAACGCGCTAATGGCTGAATACTACGTTCAGCGCGCTTCGGCAGGCTTGATCCTTAGCGAGGCCACGTCAGTCACGCCAATAGGCGTTGGCTACCCAGACACCCCCGGCATTTGGTCCAACGATCAGGTACGTGGTTGGAAAAACATCACCCAAGCGGTGCATAACGCCGGTGGGCGAATTTTCTTGCAGTTGTGGCACGTTGGGCGAATCTCCCACTCGCTGTACCTGAACGGCGAATTGCCGGTCGCGCCAAGCGCCATTGCGGCCAAAGGCCATGTCAGCTTAGTCCGTCCAAAAGTCGGCTTTGAGGTACCTCGTGCGCTGGAAACGGCAGAGATCGCAGACATTGTCGAGGCCTACCGCACGGGTGCAGAAAACGCCAAAGCGGCAGGTTTTGACGGCGTTGAAATACACGGTGCCAATGGGTATTTGCTCGATCAGTTCCTGCAAAGCAGCACCAACCAGCGTACCGACCAATATGGCGGCTCCCTAGAGAACCGCGCTCGACTCTTGCTTGAAGCCACTGATGCGGCGATCGACGTCTGGGGTGCTGGCCGCGTCGGCGTGCACCTGTCGCCACGCGCAGACTTGCACGACATGGGCGACGAGAACCTCGCTGAGACCTTCGGCTATGTGGCTAAAGAATTGGGCAAACGCGGCATCGCATTTATCTGCTCGCGTGAGCACGAAGCGTCTGACAGCTTGGGCCCACAGCTCAAAGCAGCCTTTGGCGGCCCCTACATCGTCAACGAAAGCTTCACCAAAGAAAGCGCCAACGCTTGGATCCAAGCTGGCAAAGCTGATGCTGTCGCGTTTGGTGTGCCTTTTATCGCCAACCCTGATCTACCTGCTCGCTTGAAAGCTGATGCACCGCTCAATGAAGCACATCCAGAAACCTTCTACGCAAAAGGACCTGTTGGCTATATTGACTACCCAACACTGTAAGTTGGCTTAGAGAACGGATTATTTGTAGACCGCTTCTCAACTAGCTAAAAAAACGCCCAAGGCATCACTGCCTCGGGCGTTTTTTTAAATATCGAAAAAGGCTTAAACGTTTAAGTCGCACATCCAAGCGATGTTTAGGGCAAAAAAGGGGCGGTTTGACCCGCCCACATTTTTTCCCTAATCCCTTTTGTTCCTTCTCATCATCCTGATGAATTGCATCCTGCAATGTCCTTAACGTTCCTCCTTGAACGCCGTGTCTATCCGTCGACACAGTTAAGATACTAGAGGCTTCTAAAATTGCTGCAAGCGCATCAGTTATAGATTTTTATTACGAAAAAAAGGCCAATAAAAACAAATAGTTCTTTATTTTCAACGACTTAAAAAATAAAAAAGGTAAGAAAAAGTCATCAGATACTGCGACTTTCGCTCTTGGCTTACAGAAAAAGTAAGTAAAGGCTTACAACCTATCGCAGATAAAATTCAACTTCGTACGTGACATTCCATTTCTAACCACAGGTTTTAAAGAACAGGCTGAAATTGAAGCGACGCAGAAAATAAAGTCCCATAAAAAAACCCCGAAATTTCGGGGTTTTTGTTATGAACTGTTCTTACTGGAACAGTGACTCGCTCGACAAACCATTACGTTCAAGTATCTCGCGCAAGCGCTTAAGACCCTCAACCTGAATTTGTCGTACACGCTCACGGGTCAGGCCAATTTCCAGCCCGACATCCTCAAGGGTGCTGCTCTCATGCCCGCGCAGTCCGAAACGGCGGATCACGACCTCACGCTGTTTGTCCGTGAGCTCGGACAACCACTCATCAATACTTTGCGACAAATCATCATCCTGAAGCAGCTCACAAGGATCTGTAGGGCGATCATCGGTCAGGGTATCAAGCAGGGTTTTGTCAGAGTCCGGGCCTAAAGAAACGTCTACTGAAGACACACGCTCGTTGAGCCCAAGCATACGCTTGACTTCAGAGACGGGTTTTTCGAGCAGGTTGGCGATTTCTTCAGGGGAGGGTTCGTGATCGAGCTTTTGCGTCAGTTCTCGCGCGGCTCGCAGGTAGACATTGAGTTCTTTAACAACGTGGATCGGCAGGCGGATGGTCCGGGTTTGATTCATGATTGCCCGTTCAATCGTCTGGCGAATCCACCAAGTGGCGTAGGTCGAGAAACGGAATCCACGTTCCGGGTCAAACTTCTCGACTGCCCGAATCAAGCCGAGGTTGCCCTCTTCAATCAGGTCCAGTAGCGATAGACCGCGATTGACGTAGCGTCGTGCGATTTTCACCACCAGTCGCAAGTTACTTTCAATCATACGTTTGCGGCCAGCAGGATCCCCACTTTGCGACAATCGCGCAAAATGGACTTCTTCAGCTGGGGAGAGTAACGGAGAGAAGCCAATTTCGTTGAGGTACAACTGAGTCGCATCAAGCGCCCGGGTGTAATCAATGTATTTGTGCTGTTTTGAAGCGTGTGCTTTTTTTGACTTGGTGCGAGCTGTAGGGGTTGAGTCGTTTTCTTCTGACATCAAGTCACTATCGATGCTGGCGTCCATAAGGAGCACCTCATCGTCGATGTCAAACCCCGGCGCTTCTTTGTTGAGAGCCATTGTTCTAGTCCTTTGGTGAGTTCGACCTCAAGCTCAAGCATCGCCTTTATCCCTGGCAACGCTGGAGCCTGTTCCTTTCGTCTACATCAGGAACAGGCTGGTAACTGATCAACGGCGTGGAAGGAATTGCAGTGGATCTACAGGCTTACCTTGACGGCGAATTTCAAAGTGAAGTTTCACCCGGTCTGTACCAGTTGACCCCATTTCGGCAATTTTCTGTCCGACCTTGACCTGCTGCCCCTCCCGAACCAAAAGCCTGCGGTTATGACCGTAGGCACTAACGTAGGTGTCGCTGTGTTTGATGATGACTAATTCGCCGTAGCCCCTCAATCCACTGCCAGCGTAAACCACTGTCCCATCTGACGCAGCTAAAACAGGCTGTCCCAAATCTCCGGCAATATCAATACCTTTATTCAAACTACCGTTTGAAGAGAATTTACCGATCAAAATCCCGTCTGCTGGCCATCCCCAGCCTTTAGGCGCTGGGCCTGCTGGCAAGGGAGCTGTGGTCACTGGTCTAGACGCACTGGCTACTGGGCGCTTAGTCACGGTGGTTTTACTGCCGGATGAAGACGACACCACTGTCGTCGTTGTGCCCCCTGCCGGAACTGTCCCTGCGCGCCCATCGAAGCGGATTGATTGCCCAGGCACGATCGTATACGGCGCGTTGATATTGTTTTTTGCAGCCAGCGCTTTCCAATCCCAACCGTAGCGAAAGGCGATCGAAAATAATGTATCGCCACGTTTAACGACGTACTGACCCGTGGTCACTGCCGGACGCTGGGCGACCCCATTACGATCAACGACACTTGCACCATTCCTTGACGCGCTGGAACACGCCGCCAACATAGCCAGGGAGGCACTTAACACCAGCCCGACCACTATTCTTTGATAGCTTTTGGCCCCCATACGCTGCGTAATGACTGTGAGACTCACCCGCCGCTCCCTTTGAAGATGGCAAAAAATTAGAACGCCAGTCACGGCGCTCATTGGCCGCAAGTATAACCGGCTGTACGGCTTTGCAGACTGCAAAGCGCTATCGCACACGTGCTGTTTAAAATCTAAACAGACGTTAGGCTGATCAGCCCATTGCGCTGTATGACCCGCACCCGGCTCTATAATTCAGCCGGTTCGCGTTAAAGAATCAGGCCAGAGGCCCATTAAGCAGCGGTACAAAACGAACATTGCCAATCACACGCCGAGCATAACCATGCTCTTCCCGTACAATCAGCATCAGTTGCTGGACGTCCCCGGCCCCCACTGGAATCACCAAACGCCCGCCCGGCGCCAATTGATCCAACAACGCTTGCGGCACATCCGTCGCTACTGCGGTCACGATAATGCCGTTATAAGGTGCAAGTGCTGGCCACCCTTCCCAGCCATCTCCCCAGCGAAAGACTACGTTGCGCAGGTTGAGTTCGAGCAAGCGCTCTTTGGCCTTGTCCTGCAACACCTTAATACGCTCAACCGAGAAGATCCGCTCAACCAGTTGCGACAGTATCGCCGTCTGATAACCCGATCCGGTGCCGATCTCCATGACCTTGTCCAGTGGGCCGTCCTCAAGCAGCAGCTCGCTCATGCGCGCAACCATGTAAGGCTGAGAAATAGTCTGGTTGTTACCAATGGGCAGCGCCGTGTCTTCGTAAGCACGGTGGGCCAAGGCTTCGTCAACGAACAGGTGACGGGGGGTGCGCCGAATGACCTCCAGCACTTTCTGGTTAACGATGCCCTCCTCACGCAAGCGCTGTATCAGGCGCTCACGTGTACGCTCCGAGGTCATGCCAATGCCACGATGCATCAGGCCGTCCTGCTCACGCGCCATCAGCCCAAGCCCTCCAGCCAGCCATTAAGGCTTTTAAAAGCATCACCCAAGGTGCGATCCAAGTGCAGCGGCGTGATCGACACGTACCCCTGCATCACGGCATGAAAGTCGGTGCCCTCGCCGCCGTCTTCAGCATTGCCCGCTGCCGCAATCCAGTAACCGGCCTTGCCCCGCGGGTCGACCATGCGAACTGGCGCCGCCGCACGCGCACGATGCCCCAAACGGGTTAGTTGGATCCCGCGGATTTTATCCAGCGGCAAATTAGGGATATTGACGTTAAGCACGGTACGCGGTGGTAGTTCAAGCTGACCATGAGCCTCTACCAGCTTGCGCGCAAAATACGCTGCGGTCGGCAAATTATCGACCTGGCGCGACACCAGCGAAAAAGCGAATGAGGGGTGCTGAAGAAAGCGGCCCTCTAGCGCTGCCGCAACGGTGCCCGAATACAGCACGTCATCACCCAGATTGGCTCCCAGATTAATCCCTGACACCACCATGTCCGGCTGCTGTTCTAACAGGCCATTGAGCCCCAGATGAACACAGTCAGTCGGCGTGCCATTGATACTGATAAAACCATTGCTCAAAGTGTGTGGATGCAAGGGGCGATCCAGCGTCAACGAGCTGCTGGCGCCACTTTTATCTTGATCAGGGGCGATCACTACACACTCGCAATAGTCAGCCATAGCCTCGTAAAGCGCGACAATCCCCGGAGCGTTTACCCCGTCATCATTTGAAATCAGAATACGCATAGGCTGTCCGTTTGCCCCAAAGACACCAGATCAACAAGTTCACGCACTAGAACAGTGGCGAAGGTTCCGGCCGGCAGTACAAATTCCAGTTGCAAAATATCTGGCTGCGGATAATGCCACGTCAATCGGCCAATGGGCAGCCGAAGAATGCGGCGCTCGTGGCTCATCCCAGCCCGAACCAGCCAATCGCGCAACGCCGCCTCACGCTCGGCGATGGATTGCTCCAGCGCGTGTGTGGCGCCGGTGGTCGGAGAGTCACCCTCGCCCCACTGCGGGCCGGTCGGATGCAGGTCAAGGATAGCCAGTCGTGGGTCATTGCATTCAGCTTCGCCCGCCGGGAAAAAACTACGGCTGTCAGTGAAGGCCAGTAGATCGCCCACTTGAGCGCGCTGCCAAGTGCCATCAGCGACTCGGGCTGCCAACACTTGGTTAAACAGATAACTGCGCGCAGTGGAGAGCAACCGCGAACGGACGTTGCGCTGCTCAGGCAGGGCTTTACGCGCAGCATACTCTCGCGCCTCACCCAGGTTGCCACCTTCCCAGCCAAAACGCTGAATGCCGAAATAATTCGGAACCCCCTGTTTAACGATCTGTTCCAAACGGAGCTGCAATGCCTCTTTGTCGGCGTTCAGTTGCGTAAGGCGCAGCGTAAAACCATTTGCAGCATGAGCCCCGCGTTGCAATTTACGCTTGTGACGTGAAGTCTTGAGGATCTTCAGCGTGTCATTTTCGGCACCCGACAGGTCGGGGTCTGCCTTGCCCGGCAGTTGCACGCTGAACCATTGTCGGGTCAGCGCCTGACGATCTTTCAAGCCTGCATAACTCACCGTACGCAAAGGCACACCCGCGGCCTTGGCAATACGCCGCGCGGCTTCTTCAGTGTTCAGACCGCGCTTCTCAACCCACAACCACAGGTGCTCGCCGTCGCCAGATAAGGGGATGTCGAGCACTTCGTCGACCTGAAAGTCTTCAGCGGTCGCCTTGAGCACAGCCGTGCCCAACCGCTCGCCGTAAGCAGTCGGACCCAGCAGATCAAACTCGTTCATGCGCGAACCAACAACGCGATGGAGTGCACCGCGATACCTTCTTCACGGCCAACAAAACCCAGCTTTTCAGTGGTGGTGGCTTTTACGTTTACTTGATCCAAATCAACCTCAAGATCTGCGGCAATCAACGCACGCATCGTTTCGATGTGCGGGGCCATCTTCGGCGCCTGAGCAACGATAGTATTGTCGACGTTGCCGACTTTCCAACCTTTGGCATGGATCAAACCCACAACGTGGCGCAACAAGGCACGGCTGTCAGCGCCCTTGAATTGCGGGTCGGTGTCTGGAAAATGCTTGCCGATGTCGCCCATCGCCGCCGCGCCCAGCAATGCATCACTGAGCGCGTGCAACAGCACGTCGCCATCAGAGTGGGCCAACAGCCCGAATTTATGAGCAATACGCACGCCGCCCAAGGTTATAAAGTCGCCTTCAGCAAAACAGTGCACATCATAGCCGTGGCCAATACGCATAAAAAAACGCCCCGATTAAGTCAGGGCGTGATTCTACCTACTTAGGCGCTTAGTGCACGCGCATGATGACGCAAGTGATCGTCAATAAAGCTGGCGATAAAGAAATAGCTATGGTCGTAGCCCGGCTGTAGACGCAAAGTCAGCGGGTAATTCGCCAATTTGGCCGCCTGTTGCAGCGCCTCAGGCTTAAGCTGGACGGCTAAAAAGTCGTCCCGATCACCTTGATCCACCAGCAACGGCAACTGCTCAGTGGCCTCACTGATCAGCACGCAGGCATCCCACTCACGCCAACGCGCACGTTCGTCGCCCAAGTAATGGGTGAATGCCTTTTGCCCCCAAGGGCAGTCCATTGGATTGCTGATAGGTGCAAACGCTGACACCGATTGATAGCGACCTGGGTTACGCAATGCACACACCAATGCACCGTGGCCGCCCATTGAGTGGCCGCTGATGCTGCGTTTTTGCGATGCAGGGAAATGAGCCTCAACCAGCGCAGGCAATTCCTGCACTACATAATCGTGCATGCGGTAATGCTGCGCCCACGGCTGCTGGGTTGCATTCACATAGAACCCCGCACCCAGACCGAAATCCCATGCACCATTAGGGTCATCCGGCACACCTTCACCACGAGGGCTGGTGTCAGGGCACACAATAATCAGGCCCAACTCGGCGGCCATCTTCATGGCGCCAGCTTTGTGCATAAAGTTCTCGTCGGTGCAGGTCAGCCCCGACAACCAGTACAGCACAGGTAATTTAGCGCCCTGCTCCGCCTGCGGTGGCAAGTACACGGCAAACACCATGTCGCAACCCAGCACGTGCGAGCGATGCTTGTAACGTTTGTGCCAGCCGCCGAAACTTTTCTGGCAGGTAAGATTGGTTAAGGGCATACGGGCAGCTCCAAGCCGCAAGTTCCAAGCCACAAGTGCAAGCGGATGAATCCCGCTTGCAGCTTGAGGCTTATCGCTTACCGCTATTGGTCAGAATTTAATAACAGTACGAATGCTTTTGCCTTCGTGCATCAGGTCGAATGCCTTATTGATATCTTCCAAGCCCATGGTGTGGGTGATGAAGGTATCCAGCGGAATCTCGCCGGTTTGCGCCATGTCGACATAGCTTGGCAGCTCAGTACGACCGCGTACGCCACCGAATGCCGAACCGCGCCAAACACGACCAGTAACCAATTGGAATGGACGGGTCGCAATTTCCTGACCAGCGCCGGCCACACCAATAATCACAGACTCGCCCCAACCTTTGTGGCAGCACTCCAGAGCCGCACGCATCAGTTGCACATTACCGATGCATTCAAAGGAGAAATCGACACCGCCATCGGTCATGTCCACGATGACTTCCTGAATAGGGCGATCGAAATCTTTAGGGTTAACGCAGTCAGTGGCGCCCAATTGCTTGGCAATTTCGAATTTAGCCGGGTTGATGTCGATCGCAATAATCCGCGCAGCTTTGGCTTTCACCGCGCCAATCACCGCTGACAGACCAATTCCCCCCAAACCGAAGATCGCCACGGTGTCGCCGGGTTTAACCTTGGCCGTGTTGAGCACCGCGCCAATCCCGGTGGTTACGCCGCAGCCCAGCAGGCAGACTTTTTCCAGCGGTGCGTCTTTTTGAATTTTGGCGACAGATATTTCCGGGAGCACGGTGTACTCGGAAAATGTCGACGTACCCATGTAATGGAAAATTGGCTGGCCCTTGTAAGAGAAGCGCGTAGTGCCGTCTGGCATCAAGCCTTTGCCCTGAGTCGAACGAATGGCTTGGCACAGGTTGGTCTTACCAGACAGGCAGAATTTACATTGACGGCATTCTGGGGTGTACAACGGGATCACATGGTCACCGACCGCAACTGAGGTAACGCCTTCGCCAATGGCTTCGACAATGGCACCCCCCTCGTGGCCAAGGATCGACGGGAAAATACCCTCAGGATCAGCGCCCGATAAAGTGTAAGCATCGGTGTGGCATACACCCGAGGCTACAACGCGCACAAGCACTTCGCCTGCCTTGGGCATGGCGACATCCACTTCTACGATTTCCAGTGGCTTTTTGGCCTCGAACGCTACGGCAGCACGTGACTTAATCATCCATCGTCTCCAGCTAAATAAAAACAAGATGCCAAGTGTAAATCAGCACTGTGTGATTAATAATCCGGTCAAAAGCAAAACATTATTGCTCTGTAGGGATAATCAACCGTGAACGAAAATCGCTGGGAAGGTATAGACGAATTTGTAGCGGTGGCCGAGTGCGGCCAATTCACGGCGGCCGCTGAGCGTCTCGCAGTGTCGTCCTCGCATATCAGCCGTCAGGTGGCGCGCCTTGAAGAACGCTTGCAGACCCGCCTGTTCTACCGCAGTACCCGACGTGTCGCACTCACCGAAGCAGGGCAAACCTTTTTACAGCATTGTCAGCGCCTACAAGATGGTCGCGAAGAAGCGCTGCGCGCTGTAGGTGATTTAGCTAGCGAGCCTAAAGGGATGCTGCGCATGACCTGCGCAGTGGCCTACGGAGAGCGGTTTATTGTGCCGTTGGTGACGCGTTTTATGGGGTTGTACCCACAATTAAGAGTCGACATAGAACTGACCAACCGCTCTTTGGACTTGGTCCACGAGAGTCTCGACCTTGCAATCCGGCTGGGCCGATTACAAGACTCCAGCTTGGTTGCAGCCCGCTTAGCGCCCAGACGCATGTACGTATGTGCGTCGCCGTCTTATTTAGAGCGCTACGGTCGACCGCACAGCGTGTCGGAATTAAGCCGTCATAACTGCTTAATTGGCAGCAGTGACATCTGGCAATTGAAACAGGATGAGCGAGAGTTTTCGCAGCGGATTCAAGGCAATTGGCGTTGCAACAGTGGGCAAGCGGTGTTGGACGCAGCGCTATTGGGGGTTGGCCTGTGTCAGTTACCGGATTATTACGTGTTGGAACACCTAAAGAGCGGGACGTTGGTGTCTTTGCTCGAAGCTCATCAACCGCCCAACACCGCCGTTTGGGGCCTGTACCCGCAGCAACGCCACTTATCGCCAAAGGTCAGAAAACTGGTGGATTATTTGAAGGAAGGGTTAGCCAAACGCGAGGAATATTTGAGCTAATCAAAAGATCGCAGCCTGCGGCAGCTCCTACGCATTGCACAAGCCCCATAACGCCACCAAACATGCACAGCCTCCCCCGTAGGAGCTGCCGAAGGCTGCGATCTATTGGTCTTCATAAACAAAAGATCGCAGCCTGCGCAGCTATCGACGCGATGTCGTCCAACGCAGCCGCAGCCACTCGAGGTCTTCAGGGCGGGTGACTTTGATGTTGTCTGAACGGCCTTCGATCAGGCGTGGCGCCTGCCCTGCCCACTCTATCGCCGACGACTCATCGGTAATGTTCGCATCGGCCACCAAGCTGTCAGCCAAGGCGCGATGAAGTGCACCCAAACGAAACATCTGCGGCGTGTAAGCCTGCCAGATCAAGCTGCGGTCTACGGTTTCTACCGCTCGCCCGTTTTTGTCTACGCGTTTGAGAGTGTCGCGCGCAGGAACAGCCAGCAAACCACCGACCGGATCATCCGCCAACTCAGCGAGCAGTTTGTCGAGGTCCTCACGTGACAGGTTGGGCCTGGCCGCATCGTGCACCAACACCCAATCATCATCGCCAGCCCCTTGCGCATGCAGGTACAACAAAGCGTTCAACACTGAGTCTGCACGCTCGCGACCACCATCGACCCTGGCAATTCGCGGGTCAGCAGCACATTGCAAGGACGGCCAGAATGGATCATCAAACGCAAGACTGACCACCAGACCTTTAAGGCCAGGATGATCGAGGAAACAGCCAAGGCTGTGTTCAAGAATACTGCGCCCGCCCAGTTGCAAATATTGCTTGGGACGGTCCGCGGCCATACGGGCACCCACGCCCGCGGCAGGAATCACGGCCCAGAAGGCCGGTGATGAGTTACTCATTGAGCCAACTGGTAGAGAGTTTCACCCTCTTTAACCATACCCAACTCATGGCGAGCACGTTCTTCAACGGTCTCCATGCCTTTTTTCAATTCAAGCACTTCCGCGTCCAGCACACGGTTACGCTCCAACAGCACTTCATTTTCAGCATGCTGGTCAGCTATTTGCTGAGTTAGATCAGTCACTTGCGCCAAACTCCCATTCCCCACCCACAGGCGATACTGCAGGCCAGCCAGAAGCAAGAGCAAAATGAGGAACAACCAATTGGGACTGCGCATCGAATATCAGGTATCCAGTAAAAAGACAGCCATGCCGACAAACTTAAACAACCAACAGTACAAAGCCTGGATAACCAGGCTTGTACTTGATGAGCATCAGATTAGTGTCAAAAGCCCCACGATAGCGAGCTTTCTGACACAACCTGTTGTCTTTTTACCACCAACTGCTTAGCCGCGGAACTCGCCACGACCGTTGTACGTGGCTTTAGTACCCAGTTGCTCTTCAATACGCAGCAATTGGTTGTACTTGGAAACGCGGTCTGAACGGCACAGGGAACCGGTTTTGATCTGACCAGCCGAAGTGCCCACCGCCAAGTCGGCAATGGTGGAGTCTTCGGTTTCGCCGGAGCGGTGCGAAATAACAGCAGTGTAACCAGCTGCTTTGGCCATCTGAATGGCTTCAAGCGTTTCGGTCAGGGTACCGATCTGGTTGAACTTGATCAGGATCGAGTTGGCAATGTTCTTATCAATGCCTTCTTTCAGGATCTTGGTGTTGGTAACGAACAAATCGTCACCGACCAGCTGAACTTTCTCACCGATTTTGTCGGTCAGGATTTTCCAGCCATCCCAGTCAGACTCGTCCAGACCATCTTCAATGGAGATGATCGGGTAACGCTGAGTCAGACCTTTGAGGTACTCGGCGAAACCTTCGGAGCTGAACACCTGACCTTCGCCGGACAGATTGTATTTGCCGTCTTCGTAGAACTCGCTGGCCGCGCAGTCCAGTGCCAGGGTCACGTCTGTACCCAAGGTGTAACCGGCGTTGGCGATCGCTTCAGAGATCACTTTCAAGGCATCTTCGTTGGACGCAAGGTTCGGTGCGAAACCACCTTCGTCACCCACTGCAGTGTTCAGGCCACGAGCCTTGAGCACAGCTTTGAGGTGATGGAAAATTTCGGTGCCCATACGCAGCGCGTCAGAGAAGGTCTTGGCGCCAACTGGCTGAACCATGAACTCTTGGATATCAACGTTATTATCCGCGTGTTCGCCACCGTTGATGATGTTCATCATCGGAACCGGCATCGAGTAAACACCCGGCGTACCGTTGAGGTTGGCGATGTGCGCGTACAGCGGCAGGTCTTGATCCTGAGCCGCAGCCTTAGCAGCGGCCAACGATACAGCCAAGATCGCGTTAGCACCCAAGGAACCTTTGTTTTCAGTGCCGTCCAGCGCGATCATCGCGTGGTCCAGCTCTTTTTGATTCACTGGGTCTTTACCCAGCAGCAGGTCACGAATCGGGCCGTTGATGTTGGCAACAGCTTTCAGAACGCCTTTGCCCAGGTAACGGCTCTTGTCGCCATCACGCAGCTCCAACGCTTCACGCGAGCCGGTGGAAGCACCGGAAGGCGCACATGCACTGCCGATGATGCCGTTGTCGAGAAGCACGTCGGCTTCCACAGTGGGGTTGCCACGGGAGTCGAGAACTTCACGACCTTTGATGTCGACGATTTTTGCCATTGTTGTGAACACTCCAAAGTTGACGAAAACGACGCAGCTGAGGGAAATAGTGTCATCGTCTGCAAGGATCTTAAGCGGGCAGCCTTGCGGACGATAAAACGCGGGCCCCAAGGGCCCGAAAAAGTGTGCGGTATTTTACCGGAGAACTGCGGGTTAAGCGGTTTCTATTGTCGGAAAACTTTTAACCAACTCATCCAGCGACTTTAACTGAGCCAAGAATGGCTCAAGCTTGTCCAAACGCAGGGCGCAAGGGCCGTCGCATTTGGCGTTGTCTGGATCCGGATGCGCTTCCAAGAACAGCCCCGCTAGACCCTGGCTAATACCTGCCTTGGCGAGGTCAGTGACTTGGGCACGTCGGCCACCCGCGGAATCGGCGCGACCACCAGGCATTTGCAGCGCGTGGGTCACGTCGAAAAATACCGGGTACTCAAATTGCTTCATGATGCCGAAGCCCAGCATGTCGACCACAAGGTTGTTGTAGCCAAAGCTGGAGCCACGCTCACAGAGGATCAACTGATCATTGCCCGCTTCTTCGCACTTGCTCAGGATGTGTTTCATTTCTTGAGGCGCGAGGAATTGGGCTTTTTTGATGTTGATCACGGCACCGGTCTTGGCCATCGCCACGACCAGGTCAGTCTGACGCGACAGGAAAGCCGGCAGTTGGATGATGTCGCAGACCTCAGCGACCACGGCTGCTTGCGCAGGCTCGTGGACGTCAGTAATCACCGGCACACCAAATGCTTGCTTGATATCCTGAAAAATCCGCATGCCCTCTTCGAGGCCGGGGCCACGATAGGAGGTAACAGATGAACGGTTGGCCTTGTCGAAACTGGCCTTGAAGACGTAAGGAATACCGAGCTTTTCGGTAACCCGCACGTACTCTTCGCACACCTGCATGGCCATATCACGGCTTTCTAGCACGTTCATGCCACCGAACAAGACCATTGGCTTATCGTTGGCAATTTCGATATTGCCTACGCGGATAATTTTTTGCGCCATGCTGTTTAAGCCTTCTTCTCGTGTTGAGCCAGTGCAGCTTTAACGAAACCGCTGAACAGAGGGTGACCGTCACGTGGCGTCGAGGTGAATTCTGGATGGAACTGGCACGCGACGAACCAAGGATGATTCGGTGCTTCAACCACTTCTACCAACGCACCGTCACCGGAACGACCCGTCACTTTGAGCCCAGCTTCGATCAGTTGCGGCAGCAGGTTGTTGTTCACTTCATAACGATGGCGGTGACGCTCAACAATCACGTCCTTGGCATAGCAATCGTGCACCAGAGAGCCGGCCTGAAGCTGGCAGTCTTGTGCGCCCAGACGCATGGTGCCGCCCAAATCAGAGGTTTCGGTACGGGTTTCAACTGCACCGGTAGCGTCTTCCCACTCAGTGATCAGGCCCACAACCGGGTGGCCGCTGCTACGATCGAACTCAGTCGAGTTAGCATCTTTCCAGCCCAGCACATTACGTGCGAACTCGATGACCGCCACTTGCATCCCCAAGCAAATACCCAGGTAAGGCACCTTGTTCTCGCGAGCATACTGAACAGCGGTGATCTTGCCTTCTACGCCGCGCAGACCGAAGCCGCCCGGAACCAGAATGGCATCAACGCCCTCAAGCAATTCAGTGCCTTTGTTTTCGATATCTTCGGAGTCGATATAACGCAGGTTAACTTTGGTACGGTTGGAGATACCGGCGTGGCTCATCGCTTCGATCAGCGACTTGTACGCGTCCAGCAGTTCCATGTACTTGCCAACCATCGCGATGGTGACTTCGCGCTCTGGGTTGAGCTTAGCGTCGACCACTTTGTCCCATTCGGACAAGTCGGCGCCGTTGCATTGCAAGCCAAAACGCTCAACGACGAAATCATCCAAACCTTGAGCGTGCAGCATGCCCGGGATCTTATAGATGGTATCGGCATCTTCCAGCGAAATAACGGCACGTTCTTCAACGTTGGTGAACAGCGCGATCTTGCGACGCGAAGACACATCAACGTGGTGATCGGAGCGGCAGATCAGAACGTCTGGTTGCAGGCCAATGGAGCGCAACTCTTTAACCGAGTGCTGGGTTGGCTTGGTTTTGGTTTCGCCAGCAGTGGCGATATACGGAACCAGCGTCAGGTGCATCAGCATGGCGCGCTTGGCGCCCACTTCAATGCGCAACTGGCGAATAGCCTCGAGGAACGGTTGGGACTCAATGTCACCCACAGTGCCGCCAATCTCGACCATCGCTACGTCGGCATCGCCGGCGCCCTTGATGATCCGACGTTTGATTTCGTCAGTGATGTGCGGAATCACCTGGATGGTCGCCCCCAGGTAATCACCACGGCGCTCCTTGCGCAGGACGTGTTCGTAAACGCGGCCCGTGGTGAAGTTGTTGTTCTGGGTCATGGTCGTGCGGATGAACCGCTCGTAGTGGCCCAAATCCAGGTCAGTCTCGGCGCCGTCGTGCGTGACGAACACTTCACCGTGCTGGAACGGGCTCATGGTGCCCGGATCAACGTTGATGTAGGGGTCCAGCTTCAGCATGGTGACCTTAAGTCCCCGCGCCTCCAGGATGGCTGCCAATGAAGCCGAGGCAATGCCTTTCCCCAATGAAGAAACAACACCGCCCGTGACGAAGATGTAGCGCGTCATGAAAAACCCTAGAAGTCTGCGTTAAAGCGGTCAGAGCCGCCGGGGAAAGCGAAGGAAGGCCGAAGCCCCCAATCACCAGCATTAGTCACAGTGCATCTTTCGAAAAACTGCTGCGTTGAAACAGACCGATGGAAACCAACGGTTCGATACAAGCCACACATTTTTTAAAAATCGCCCAGCAAAGACTGCTTGGTAATCGGCAACATCTGCAATTCTGGTGAATCTACAGAAGTTGTATCAAGAAGGGAGCGTAGTCTACCGGAAAGCCCCTTTCAGCTCAAACCTTGATCGCTCGAAGTTGGTAACCACTGCAATTGCCAACGCCCACAAGGGCCGCAAGCCAATCCATCGAGGTTTGCCACTGCTAATAACTGCTCGTCACGGTACAGCAGCGGCAATCTGCCACGAACAAAAGCTGGCACACCGTGTTCGTTAAGTAAGCGCTTGAGATCACGATGCCCGCGCTCAGCGACTTTCATCACTTCGCCTCCTTGACGATAGCTCACGCGCAAAGGGCCGTTGGGAATCTCGCCTATCACACGCACGTGGCCATTACCCGGCAAGGTTAAAGGCGAAGCGGGTTGCTCCCACAATGAGGGTGCAAGCGGTTGGCGAAGCCAATCTGCGGCCAACCACCAGAGGCGACCGCCAGCACGATGCAATTCACCAGCCTCCAACGCCCAGACGGGGTGCGCATCACCACGCGCATCGCGCAGCGCATCCCAGCCTGCCCAATGATCGGTATCGGGCAGCCGAGTGAAACCTGCCAGCCAATGGCGCAGTGCATTGCGCTGGCGGATTTCAGTAAGCCCAACTATGGGCGCGAGCGCTAAAGACGGCAGGCCAAGCCAAGCAAACTCGGAACCTGAACGCGCTGCGCCAAGGTCCTGTTGCGCCAATTCTTCGAGCAAACGTTGAGCTTCTGCACAATGCGCAGCAGTGCGCGCCAAGCTGGCAGTTGCTTGTGGCCAGCGCTTGGTTAGCCTCGGCAAGACTTCATGGCGTAAGTAGTTACGCGAGAAGTCGGTCTGCGAATTGGAAGGGTCTTCGACCCACGTCAGGCCCTGCGCTCGCGCATATGCTTCAAGCTGCGCACGAGACACATCCAGCAACGGACGCGCCAAGTACCCCTGCCCCAGCGCACGCTCAAGCGGCATAGCCGCCAATCCGTTCACCCCGGCCCCACGCATTAGGCGAAACAGCAACGTTTCCGCCTGATCGTCACGATGCTGACCGGTTAACAACACTTCGTGCGCCTGCGTGACCGCTTCGAACACCTGATACCGCGCCTCTCGCGCCGCACGTTCAAGGCTTGCACCACTGCGCACTTGTACGTGAAACACCTGCAACGGCACCGCTAGCGAATCACACAGTGCCTGACACTGGGCTGGCCACGCATCTGCAGCCACTTGCAAGCCATGATGAACATGGACAGCCGTCAGCGCAGGCAGAGAATGGGTATGACGCAGTTGTACGAGAAGGTGCAGCAGGACCGTTGAATCAAGCCCGCCGGAAAGTGCGACGTGCCAAGCCTTCGCGTTGCGCCAAGGTTTTAAAGCGTGAAGCAGTTGGATTGAAAGGTTGGGCATCAAACAATCCTGCCGAAAAGGTCAAAAGCTGCGCGACCGGCTTTTCGTAGAAGCTGCCGCTGGCTGCGATCTTTTGATCTTTAAAAGATCGCAGCCTTCGTGCCTCGGCAGCTCCTACGAGCTTACCTGTACACCTTTAATCAGAGACCGTAGCTCATCAGGCGGTCATAGCGACGCTTGAGCAGGGTTTCGGTGTCGAGCTTTTTCAGCACGTCCAATTGCGAGGCAAGCTCACCACGAATCGTCGCAGAAGCCGCTGCCGGATCACGGTGCGCGCCGCCCAATGGCTCGGTGATTACTTTGTCAACAATACCCAGACCTTTCAGGCGCTCGGCGGTAATGCCCATGGCTTCGGCTGCGTCCGGCGCTCTTTCAGCGGTTTTCCACAGGATCGAGGCGCAACCTTCAGGCGAAATCACCGCGTAAGTCGAGTACTGAAGCATGTTCAGTTGGTCACAGACGCCAATCGCCAATGCACCACCCGAGCCGCCTTCACCAATCACAGTGGAGATGATCGGCGTTTTCAGGCGCGCCATCACGCGCAAGTTCCAGGCGATCGCTTCACTCTGGTTGCGCTCTTCGGCGTCGATACCCGGATAGGCACCCGGCGTGTCGATGAAGGTCAGGATCGGCATTTTGAAACGCTCAGCCATCTCCATCAAACGGCAAGCCTTACGGTAGCCTTCTGGACGTGGCATACCGAAGTTACGGCGCACTTTCTCACGCACTTCACGGCCTTTTTGATGGCCGATTATCATAACTGGCTGGTCATCCAGGCGGGCGATGCCACCCACGATGGCGGCGTCATCTGAGAAGTGGCGGTCACCGTGCAACTCATCGAACTCAGTGAAGATGTGATCAATGTAGTCAAGGGTGTAAGGGCGGCGCGGATGGCGGGCCAGACGAGCAATTTGCCAGCTGGTCAGCTTGCCGAAAATATCTTCAGTCAGCGTTTTGCTTTTGTCTTGCAGGCGAGAGATTTCATCGCCGATGTTCAGCGAATTGTCATTACCGACCAAGCGCAACTCTTCGATTTTGGCTTGCAGGTCAGCAATCGGCTGTTCGAAATCAAGAAAATTCGGGTTCATAAGCATCCGTCTTCGGTCGGCGGCAAAGCATGCCAGCGGGCTTGAAACCCAGCAATTGCTGGTGAGTCCAACCCGACTGGGGCAGCCGGTTGTCTGTATCGCGCCTACCTTAAGGGACAGGCGCTCTCAGGTCGAGATTAAAAATTCAGGTCGAGATCAGGGCGCGCGAATCGCTCCCTGACCGTCAACGGTATTGGAGGAAGACGTTGTCTCGCCCAAACTGGTCACGCAACGCTTGAATCAAGCTGTCTGCCGGATCAATCCGCCAGGTTTCACCAAACTGCAACAACGCCTTGGCATCAGCGCCGGTGTAGTCCATGGTGATCGGGCACGCCCCACGATGTTTCTTGAACAATTCGCCTAAAAAGCGTAATTGATCACCTTTGAGTGCCGCTTGCGTCACTTTCAGACGTAAGCTTTCGGCCAAGCTGGTGCGGGCTTCTTCCATGCTCATCACCCGTTTAACCCGCAGACGCAGGCCGCCGGAAAAGTCGTCATTACTGACCTCCCCCTCAACCACCACCATTGCATCAGTCTGCAACAACGATTGCGCCGAATGGAAGGCTTCAGCAAACAATGAAGCTTCAATGCGCCCGGAACGGTCGTCCAGCGTGATAAAGCCCATCTTGTCGCCTTTTTTATTTTTCATCACCCGCAGCGCAATGATCATACCCGCGACAGTCTGGGTGTCTCGCGCTGGCTTCAGATCAATAATGCGTTGACGGGCGAAACGGCGAATCTCACCTTCGTACTCGTCAATCGGATGGCCGGTTAAATACAGACCAAGCGTGTCTTTCTCACCCTTGAGACGCTCTTTGAGTGTCAGCTCTTTCGCCTTACGGTGGTTCGCGTAAACATCTGCGTCTTCTTCGACAAACAAGCCGCCAAACAAATCAGCATGCCCGCTATCGTGGGTTCGCGCTGTTTGCTCAGCCGCTTTGATCGCCTCTTCCATAGCGGCCAGCAACACCGCACGGTTTTGGTCGATATGGGCTTGGTAGGCTTTTGGCTCGTCATAGAAATAAGGCCCCAGACGGTCCAGCGCGCCACTGCGGATCAGGCCGTCTAAGGTGCGTTTATTAATGCGTTTAAGATCAACACGCGCACAGAAATCGAACAGATCAGCAAACGGGCCTTCTTTGCGCGCTTCAGTTATCGCCTCTACCGGCCCCTCGCCCACCCCTTTAATTGCACCCAGCCCATAAATAATGCGGCCTTCATCGTTAACCGTGAACTTGAATTCCGAGGCATTCACATCCGGCGCGTCGAGACGCAGCTTCATGGTGCGAATTTCTTCGATCAAGGTCACAACCTTGTCGGTGTTGTGCATATCCGCTGACAGTACCGCCGCCATGAACGGCGCCGGGTAGTGCGTTTTCAGCCATGCGGTCTGGTAGGACACCAAGCCGTAGGCTGCGGAGTGAGATTTGTTAAAGCCGTAACCGGCAAATTTCTCTACCAGGTCGAAAATATTACCGGCAAGGTCCGCATCAATATTGTTCTGACCGCAACCTTCGATGAAACCACCGCGCTGCTTGGCCATTTCTTCGGGTTTTTTCTTACCCATGGCACGACGCAACATGTCGGCGCCGCCGAGGGTATACCCGGCCATCACCTGAGCAATCTGCATCACCTGTTCTTGATACAAAATGATACCGTAGGTCGGCGCCAAGACGGGCTTTAGCCCCTCGTATTGGTAGTCCGAGTGCGGATACGCCAGTTCGGCGCGACCATGCTTACGGTTGATAAAGTCATCAACCATGCCTGATTGCAGCGGGCCCGGACGAAACAGGGCGACCAGTGCGATCAAATCTTCGAGGCAGTCGGGCTTGAGCTTTTTGATCAGCTCTTTCATACCTCGCGACTCAAGCTGGAACACCGCAGTGGTCTCAGCCTTTTGCAGTAACTGGTACGTTGGCTTGTCATCGAGCGGGATAAAGGCAATGTCCAGCGGCGGCTCATTGAGCTTAGCGCGGTCACGGTTGATGGTTTTCAGCGCCCAGTCGATGACCGTCAGGGTCCGTAGGCCGAGGAAGTCGAACTTCACCAAACCCGCTGACTCAACATCATCCTTGTCGAACTGGGTGACCAGACCATCACCCTCTTCATCACAATAAATAGGCGAGAAGTCAGTCAGCTTGGTCGGTGCGATAACCACACCACCGGCGTGCTTACCGACGTTACGCACCACGCCCTCAAGCTTGCGCGCCATTTCCCAAATTTCTGCGGCCTCTTCATCCACTTTGATGAAGTCGCGCAGCACTTCTTCCTGCTCATAGGCTTTTTCGAGGGTCATCCCGACTTCAAACGGGATCATCTTCGACAGACGGTCCGCCAAGCCGTAAGACTTACCTTGAACCCGAGCCACGTCGCGGATAACCGCCTTTGCAGCCATCGAACCGAAGGTGATGATCTGGCTAACGGCATTGCGGCCGTATTTTTCTGCCACATACTCAATGACTCGGTCGCGACCATCCATGCAGAAGTCGACGTCAAAGTCGGGCATCGAAACCCGTTCGGGGTTCAGGAAACGCTCGAACAGCAGGTCGTATTCCAGCGGATCCAGGTCAGTGATCTTCTGCACATAAGCCACCAGCGACCCGGCGCCCGACCCCCGGCCCGGCCCTACCGGCACGCCGTTGCTTTTAGCCCACTGAATAAAGTCCATCACGATCAGGAAGTAACCGGGGAACCCCATCTGGATGATGATATCCAGTTCGAAATTCAGCCGGTCGACATACACCTGACGCTTAGCGTCGTAATCGTCGGTGGTGTCTTTAGGCAGCAGAACAGACAAGCGCTCTTCTAGCCCCTCAAACGAGACTTTGCGGAAATACTCATCAATGGTCATGCCATCGGGAATCGGGAAGTTGGGCAGAAAGTGAGTACCCAGCTTCACATCAATATTGCAGCGCTTGGCGATTTCAACCGAGTTCGCCAGCGCTTCAGGCAGGTCACTGAACAGTTCGGCCATTTCTTCGGCGCTTTTCAGGTACTGCTGATCGCTGTAGTTCTTGGAACGACGCGGGTCATCAAGCGCGCGACCTTCACCAATACAAACACGAGTTTCGTGAGCCTCGAAATCCTCTTGCTTGATGAAGCGCACATCGTTGGTGGCGACCAACGGTGCGCCGATCGCATCGGCCAACGCAACGGCCGCATGCAGGTGCTCCTCATCGTTGGGACGATGAGTACGCTGAACTTCTAGATAGAAACGCTCTGTAAACACCGCCATCCATTCAAGCGCAAGGGCTTTCGCCTCTTCGGCGTTACCGCTGAGCAGTGCAAGGCCGATTTCACCCTCTTTGGCCGCTGAAAGCATGATCAAGCCTTCAGCGGCCTCAGCCACCCACTCGCGCTCGATAATCACCTGACCATTGCGCTGGCCGTCGATAAAACCTCGGGAGATCAGCTCAGTCAGATTGCGGTAACCCACGGCATTCATCGCCAATAGGCTGATACGGCTCAACGGGCTATCTGGATCTTTATTGGACAGCCACAGGTCAGCCCCACAAATGGGCTTGATGCCACCGCCCATGGCCGTTTTATAAAATTTAACGAGGGAACACATGTTGTTCTGATCGGTGACCGCGACGGCAGGCATATTCATGCTCGCCAAGGTTTTGATCAGCGGTTTGATCCGCACCAGGCCATCGACCAGGGAGTATTCAGTGTGCAGGCGTAGATGAACGAATGAAGCCGGCATGGTGATCCTGTCTCTCAGCTTTGGAAAACAACAAGGCCCGGATTGTACCGGGCCTTGGCAAAAACATCAGCCTGGCGACTATACCTTGGCAAGGGCTTCTTGAGCTTCATAGGCACGACGCACCGGACCAAACGAACGCCTGTGAATAGGCGTCGGCCCCAAACGCTCAAGGGCTTGCAGATGGACCGAGGTCGGATAACCCTTGTGACCGCCAATGCCGTATCCCGGATATTGCAATTCAAAGGCTGCCATCTCACGGTCACGGCTGACTTTGGCCAAGATCGAAGCGGCGGCAATGGCAGGCACCTTACTATCGCCTTTGACCACCGCCTCAGCGGGCATGGCCAACTTGGGGCAACGGTTACCGTCGATCATCGCCAACTTAGGGGTAATGCTCAGCCCCTCCACCGCACGCTGCATGGCCAGCATGGTGGCATGCAGGATATTCAGTTCGTCGATTTCTTCGACTTCAGCCCGCGCAATGCACCAGCTCAAGGCTTTTTCACAGATCTCATCGAACAGTTTTTCACGACGCGCTTCGGTGAGCTTTTTCGAGTCGTTGAGCCCAGTAATGGGGCGCATCGGGTCAAGAATGACCGCTGCGGTAACCACCGCGCCGCACAATGGGCCACGGCCAACCTCGTCAACGCCGGCAACAAGGTCTTCGACCTGATTGACTAGGTTGAAGTCCAATCCGATTTGCATATTCACCGTTCTCATTAAGATTTTGCGATCAGACCCAGTACCGCGTCTGCGGCCTGATTGGAGGCATCGAGACGCAATGTGCGATGGATCTCATCGAAGCCTTGCGTCTGCTCTTCACCACCGTCTAGTAAAGGCAACAGTGTTTTGGCCAGCGCATCCGGGGTGGCCGCATCCTGCAACAACTCAGGCACCAAAAGCCGTTGAGCCAACAGGTTGGGCAATGACACGTACGGACTTTTAACCATACGCTTGAGTATCCAGAACGTCAGCGACGACAAGCGGTACGCAACCACCATCGGGCGCTTATACAGCAGCGCTTCTAGGGTGGCTGTACCGGACGCGATCAATACCGCATCGCAACCCGCCAGCGCCACATGCGACTGCCCGTCGAGCAACGTCAAGGGCAAGTCACGGCCTACCAGCAGGTGTTCAAGCTGGATACGACGTGCGTTGTTGGCACAGGGCAATACAAAACGCACGTCAGGACGTGCTTGATGAATTTTCTGTGCCGCGTCCAGAAATAATCCGCCCAACTTACCGACTTCACCGCCACGGCTGCCTGGCATCAACGCAACCAGCGGGCCATCTGGCAAACCCATCTCGGTGCGTGCTGCTGCACGGTCAGCTTCAAGCGGGATTGCATCTGCCAAAGGGTGGCCGACAAAGCGTACCGGCACGCCTTTCTCTTCATAGAATTTGGCTTCAAACGGAAACAACGCGAGCATCAAATCGCAGCCTTCGCGAATTTTGAGTACCCGCTTCTGGCGCCACGCCCAAACGGACGGACTGACGTAATGCACCGTTTTGATCCCGGCGCGGCGCAATTGCAGCTCGATATTGAGAGTAAAGTCAGGCGCGTCGATGCCAATAAATACATCGGGCTTTTCGGCAATCAGCGTCTGAACAAGCGCTTTGCGACGCTTGAGCAACTCTCGCAAGCGACCCAATACCTCAACCAGGCCCATCACTGACAGACGTTCCATCGGGAAGTAGGAGGTCATGCCCTCAGCTTCCATCAATGGACCGCCCACGCCTATAAATTCGATGTCCGAGTGACGAGCCTTGAGCGCACGCATTAGCCCTGAACCGAGAATGTCACCAGAAGCTTCACCTGCCACCAGCGCAACACGCAATCTAGCCATGATTAGCGCGTAATGCCGCGGGTGGAGGAGCGAATGGACTCAACGAACATGGCAACTTCCGGGAATTGCACAGCAGGCTCGACCAGTTCAGCAAGCGCCTGATCGACAGTAAGGCTTTGTCGATAGACCACTTTGTAAGCGCGACGCAGGGCCTGGATAGCCTCGTCACTGAAACCACGGCGGCGCATGCCCTCAAAGTTCATGCTGCGCGCCTCGGCCGGGCTGCCGAACACCGTCACAAACGCCGGGACATCTTTGCCAATAGCAGTGCCCATGCCCGAAAAGCTGTGCGCACCGATATGGCAGAACTGATGAACCAGCGTGAAACCGGACAAGATCGCCCAATCACCCATGTGCACATGGCCTGCCAAAGCGGCGTTATTAACCAAAATGCAATGGTTGCCAATGACGCTGTCATGCCCAATGTGGGCATAGGCCATGATCAAATTATGATCACCCAGCGTGGTTTCGGCTCGGTCTTGGACGGTGCCGCGGTGAATGGTCACGCCTTCACGAATAACGTTATGGTCACCAATCACTAGGCGCGTCTCTTCGCCCTTGTACTTAAGATCAGGCGTGTCTTCGCCTACCGAAGCAAACTGGTAGATGCGATTGTGTTTACCTATCCTGGTTGGGCCTTTAAGAATTACATGCGGCCCAATCACAGTCCCCTCGCCGATTTCCACACCTGCGCCGATGATCGACCAAGGGCCGACCTCGACGTCGTCGGCCAAAACGGCCGTCGGATCGATGATTGCGCGAGGGTCAATCAAACTCATAGTTTGCGTTCCGCACAGATGATTTCGGCCGAGCAGACTGGCTTGCCGTCAACCGATGCTTGGCACTCGAACTTCCAAATAGAACGTTTGCAACTCAGAAACTTGGCTTCGAGGATCAACTGATCACCCGGCAGCACTGGCTGGCGGAAACGCAGTTTGTCAGAGCCTACGAAATAATAGAGGGTGCCGTCTGCCGGTTTAACATCCAGCATTTTGAACCCCAAAATACCAGCTGCCTGAGCCATGGCTTCAATGATCAATACGCCGGGCATGATCGGGTGCGCCGGGAAGTGACCGTTGAAAAAAGGCTCGTTAATGCTGACATTCTTGTAGGCACGAATGCGTTTGTTCTCGACATCCAGATCTACCACTCGGTCCACCAACAGGAACGGGTAACGGTGGGGCAGATATTCGCGAATCTCGTTGATGTCCATCATTTGGTGGGGAAGCCTGTAATAAAGATTGGGCGCGCGCGACTAAGGCGCGCTCCTCTAGCAAATCAAGGAAGCAAACCAGTGGCTATGCACTCTTGATATGGAAAATGTATTAGCCTTCTGAAGAAGCTTTAGCGCTTGAGGTCACTTCCCCAACCTGCTTTTCCAGATGTTTAAGCCGTCTAGCGATGTCATCCAACTGACGAATACGTGCCGCACTTTTGCGCCACTGGGCAGCCGGTTGCATTGCAGTGCCGGAAGAATAGGCTCCTGGCTCGGTGATCGAATGAGTCACCATCGTCATGCCAGTCAAGAACACGTTGTCGCAAATTTCAATGTGACCTACCAAACCAACACCGCCTGCCAGCATGCAGTGCTTACCGATTTTAGTGCTACCGGAAATGCCCACACAGGCAGCCATCGCAGTATGGTCACCCACTTGAACGTTGTGAGCGATTTGGATCTGGTTATCAAGCTTCACGCCATTACCAATCAGCGTATCGGCCAAGGCGCCGCGATCAATAGCAGTATTGACGCCAATTTCGACATCATCACCAATGGTGACACCGCCGACTTGGGCAATTTTCTGCCAGACACCCTTTTCGTTGGCGAAACCAAAACCCTCACCGCCGATCACAGCACCCGACTGAATCACGACACGCTTACCGATGTGTACATCGTGATACAGAGTGACACGAGGGGCTAACCAGCCGCCTTCGCCGATCGAGCAACGAGCACCGATAAAGCAATGAGCACCCACTGTGACTCCGGCGGCGATTTGCGCACCGCTCTCAACCACAGCAAATGCACCAATGCTGGCCGTCGGGTCAATCAACGCATCTTCAGCAATGACCGCCGAAGGGTGAATCCCGGCAGAGGCTTTAGGTTTGGAATCGAATAAATGGGAGATCCGGGCATAGGCCAGATAAGGGTCGGGCACCACCAACGAATCCCCAGCGTACTCCTGCGCATCAGCCGCTTTGAGCAATACAGCCCCAGCGTGGCAGTCAACGAGGTATTTACGGTACTGAGGATTAGCCAGAAAGCTCAACTGAGATGGGCCGGCCTCTTGCAAAGTGGCCAGCCCAGTTATTTCTTTCTCTGCAGAACCACACAAGGTGGCTCCGAGGAACTCGGCCAATTGGCCGAGTTTAATAGTCGCGGTCATAGTTACTTCAGCTGATTCATGCGCTCAATGACTTGGCGAGTGATGTCGTACTGAGGTTTCACATCAATCACAGCACCACGCTCGAACACCAGGTCAAAGGCGCCCTTCTTGATGACTTCTTCAACAGCGCTGTCCAGTTTTGGCTTCAGCTGTTTCAGCATTTCACGGTCAGCAACAGCTTTGGCTTCGTTCAGTTCTTTGGACTGGAACTGGAAGTCACGGGCCTTTTGCTTGAATTCAAGCTCCAGACGCTCACGCTCGCCTTGCTGCATTTTGTCGCCACCACTGACCAGACGGTCCTGAATACCCTTAGCGCTGCTCTCTAGGTTTTTCAGTTTGGTCAGTTGTGGGCCGAATTTCTTCTCGGCATCCACGGCATAACGCTTGGCAGCGTCGGATTCAAGCAAGGCCATCTGATAGTTCAGCACTGCAATTTTCATGTCTGCAAATGCTGGGCCTGCTGCCAAAAGTGAAGCCAGGAGAACCAATTGAGTCAACTTACGCACGATGCACTCCTAAAAAATCCGTTGTCTGTATCTAAAGTCAGGCTTTTAGAAAGTCTGGCCGAGGGAGAATTGGAACACCTGAGTGTCTGCGTCATCCGGTTTCTTGATCGGCATAGCCAAGCTGAAGCTCAGCGGGCCAAGCGCAGTCACCCAAGTCACACCAACACCGACAGAACTGGCCATGTTACTAAAGCTGATATCGCAATCTTTGGTATCACCTTTGCAGTTGGTGTCAAACACGTTACCCACATCCCAGAATACGGAGGTGCGCAGGGAACGCTGGTCTTTCACGAACGGCATCGGGAACAGAACTTCCACACCACCTTGGATCAGAACGTTACCACCAAACGGTAGCGGGTCTTGATCAGGGTCGGCAATGGTACCTGGGTTGCGTCCAGAACTTGGGGTGCTGCGTGGGCCCAGAGCACTGTCTTTAAAGCCACGTACCGAGTTGAAACCACCCGCGTAGTAGTTCTCGTAGAACGGCAAACCTTCAGTTGAGCCGTATCCATCACCATAGCCCAGTTCTGTGTGCAGACGCATGGTGTAAGTGTCAGTCAACGGCTGGAACATTTGCGCACGGTAGTCCAACTTGTAGAACTGTAGATCACTGCCAGGAATCGTGGATTCCAGTACCAAGCTCTGCGAGGTACCACGCGTTGGCAGTACACCTTTGTTCAGAGTTGATTCAGACCAACCCACCGAAGCCTTGAAGTTGAGGTACTTGTCACCTTCACGGTTAACGAAGTCGAAGATCTCGTCAACAGTGTAGCGACCCGTGCTGATTTCATCCTGCTGAACGGTCAGACCGTAGGTCAGACGCGAGGTATCGCTGATCGGATAGCCCATGGTGATGCCAGCACCGAGGCTGTCCACCGAGTAGTTGGCTACGTCAACGTCCAGTTCTTTATAGTCAGTCGTACGGTAGAAAACGTTGTAACCCAAGCTCACGCCATCTGGCGTCCAGTACGGGTCAACATAGCTGAAGTTATAACGGCTTTGGTATTCGCTACGCGTCAGGCCAATGCTGACTCGGTTACCCGTACCCAGGAAGTTGTTTTGAGTAATCGAGCCACCGAGGATCAAACCTGCGCTCTGAGCAAAACCGACGCTGGCGGTGATCGAACCCGATGCTTGCTCTTCTACTGCATAGTTCACATCAACCATATCGTCAGTGCCTGGCACTGCCGGGGTTTCAACGTTCACTTCTTTAAAGAAGCCTAAACGCTCAAGGCGAACCTTGGACTGGTCAATCAGGTACGTCGACGCCCAACCGCCTTCCATCTGACGCATTTCACGACGCAGCACTTCATCTTCAGATTTAGTGTTGCCGCGGTAGTTGATACGGTTCACGTAAGCACGCTTGCCCGGATCGACGACGAAGGTGATGGCTACTGTGTGATTTTCAGGATCAGGTTGAGGTACACCGTTCACGTTGGCGAAGGTGTAGCCTTCGTTACCCAAGCGACGGGTAATCAGTTCGGAGGTCGTGGTCATCAGCTTGCGGGAGAAGACTTGACCCGGCTGAACCAGCAACAGCGATTTGATCTGATCTTCCGGCACCTTAAGGTCACCGCTCAGTTTCACTTCGCCGACATTGTATTTTTCGCCTTCATTCACGTTGACCGTGATGTAGACGTTCTTTTTGTCCGGAGTGATCGAAACCTGGGTCGAGGCAATATCCATGTTGATATAGCCGCGATCGAGGTAGTAGGAACGCAGACGCTCCAAGTCACCCGACAGCTTTTCACGCGCATACTTGTCATCGTTCTTAAAGAACGACAACCAGTTAGTGGTTTTCAGCTCGAACAGATCAATCAGATCCGATTCTGGGAATACCGTGTTACCCACCACATTGATGTGCTGGATAGAAGCAACGGTGCCTTCATTGATATTGACCTTCAAGGCAACGCGGTTGCGCGGCTCAGGCACCACTTCGGTGTCTACCGTCGCCGAGTAGCGGCCTTGGGCAACGTACTGGCGTTGCAGCTCGTTACGAACACCTTCAAGGGTCGCACGCTGGAAGATTTCACCTTCAGCCAGACCTGATTGCTTCAGGCCTTTCATCAGGTCATCAGTAGAAATCGCCTTGTTACCGTCAATGGTGATGCTAGAGACGGAAGGACGTTCGACAACCGTAATGACGAGCACATTGCCATCACGACCCAGTTGGATATCCTGAAAGAAACCGGTTTTGAACAACGCACGAGTGGATTCCACCAAACGGCGGTCATCCGCTACCTCACCCACGTTCAGCGGTAACGCGCCAAACACGCTGCCAGCAGAAACCCGCTGGAGCCCGTTGACACGGATATCAGAGATAGTGAAGGACTCGGCGTGAACTTCGGCGATCATCAGTACGGCGAGAACCGCAGTTAGCAGCAGACGTTTCATGAAGTCCTTTCTTATTCCAACTGGCAATAAACAAACTGCCGCAAAATGCGGCAGATTCGCAATTCAGCGAAGTGTTTACAGTCGTCCCAAATCGTTGACCAGAGCAAGCAACATCACTCCAACCACCAAGCTGATACCGATCTGCATCCCCCAACCCTGTACCCGATCCGACAAGGGGCGACCACGCACCCACTCAATCAGATAAAACAACAAGTGCCCACCATCCAATACTGGAATGGGCAACAAGTTCAGAACCCCAAGGCTAATACTCAGATAAGCCAAGAAGTTCAAGAAATCAGCAACACCCGACTGGGCAGAAGCGCCCGCCACTTTAGCAATGGTTATCGGTCCACTCAAGTTTTTTACCGAGAGCTCGCCGAACAACATTTTCTTGAGTGAGTCGAGGGTCAGCACACTCATGGTCCACGTACGCTTAACCCCCTCACCGATTGCCGCAAGCGGGCCATAGCTGACCTCGCGGATCATCGCAGGTGGCCAATCGACACCTTTAACCCCAGCCCCCAGATAGCCGGTAGCCGCTTCACCTTCACCGCGAGCCGCCAACACAACCGGTACATCTAACTGAGCGCCATCACGCTCAATGCGCAAATCAATTCGGGCAGCGGGCCGCAGACGAACCCAATCCACAACTTGCTGCCAATCGTTAACCGGCTGATCGTTCATAGACAGCAATTTGTCGCCTGTCTTAAGACCGGCAGCCTGGGCTGGCCCCTTCGGGTCCAACTCTGCCAGCACGGCCGGCAATTCTGGGCGCCAAGGCCGAATACCTAACGATCTAATAGGGTCTGGCTCATCGGCACCTTTAAGCCAGTCATGCAAAACAAGCTGATGGGACGTTTCGACATCGGAGTCTGGCCCGCGCACCGCTACCTGGATCGAGCCGCTTTCACCCAAGCGACGAACCAGTTGCAGGTTCACGTTCGACCAGCCCACGGTATTCTGGCCATCAATGGAAACAATTTCTTGGCCTGCCACCAGACCCGCTTTCGCCGCCAGACTGCCACTCTCGACAGCGCCGATGACAGGGCGCACCTGCTGGCTGCCCATCATTGCCAGCACCCAGAAAAACACAATGGCCAGCATGAAGTTGGCAATAGGCCCAGCCGCCACAATGGCTATGCGCTGCCCTACTGTTTTGCGATTGAAAGACTGATCAAGCTGATCAAGCGGAACGTCGCCCTCTCGCTCATCAAGCATTTTCACGTAGCCGCCCAAGGGAATAGCAGCGACTACAAACTCAGTGCCTTGGCGGTCATGCCAGCGAAGTAAAGGCGTACCGAAGCCCACAGAAAAGCGCAGAACCTTGACGCCACAACGGCGCGCCACCCAAAAGTGACCGAATTCATGAAATGTGACCAACACCCCTAATGCGACCAGGGTGCCAACAATCATATAGAGCGCACTCATCTACTTTCTCCGCAATTCTGTCCGGCTCCGACATGTACCATTTGTCAGTTATTACGGCTCAACCACTGCTCAGCCCGCAGTCGCGCTTGGGTATCTGCTGCAAATACAGCATCCAGCTCGTCGACTGCAACCACAGGCTCATTACTTAACACATCTTCTATAAGCTGAGCGATTTGCGGATAGCGGATTCGCCCCTCAAGGAACGCCGCCACCGCCACCTCATTCGCCGCATTGAGCATCGCGGGCGCACTGTTCCCCGCCTCAGCCGCCTCTCGACACAGGCGCAAACAAGGGAATCGCTGCTCGTCAGGACGCTCAAAGTCCAGTCGTGCAACGGCAAATAAGTCCAAAGGCGCAACGCCCGAGTCAATCCGCTCAGGCCATGCCAATGCATTGGCGATAGGCGTCCGCATGTCAGGGTTGCCGAGCTGCGCCAACACAGAACCATCCACATAGTCGACCAGCGAATGGATCACACTTTGCGGATGGATCACCACCTCAACCTGATTAGGCTTTGCATCGAACAGCCAGCACGCCTCGATCAGCTCTAAGCCTTTGTTCATCATGCTCGCTGAGTCGACAGATATTTTACGCCCCATCGACCAATTGGGATGAGCACATGCTTGATCTGGCGTTACATCCTGCAAATGCGCCAAGGGGGTTTCTCGGAAGGGCCCGCCCGACGCAGTGAGCAAGATCCGGCGTACGCCGACTGCACCCAAACCACGGGCATAGTCAGACGGCAAACATTGGAAAATTGCGTTGTGCTCACTGTCGATAGGTAACAACACCGAACCACTGCGACGCACAGCCTGCATAAACAGGTCGCCCGTCATAACCAGCGCTTCTTTGTTGGCCAAGAGGATTTTCTTACCTGCGTTGACCGCCGCCAACGTAGGACGTAAGCCCGCAGCGCCGACGATTGCAGCCATGACTGCGTCAACTTCTGGCGCAGACGCCATCTGACACAAGCCTTGCTCACCCACCCAGACTTCTGTGGCGAGCCCTGCCGAATGTAGATCTGCCTGCAATTGGCTGGCCGAACGCTCGTCCGGCACCACAGCCACTCGCGGCCTATGCTCAACACAGATGGCAAATAACTCAGCGAGACGGCTATACCCACTGACACCGAAAACCTGATAGCGATCGGGATGGCGCGCAATCACATCAAGCGTGCTCAGACCAATCGAACCTGTAGCCCCCAGCACCGTAATCTGTTGAGGTCGATTCATGATCCGGCGATCCATAGCAGTACCGCAAACAACGGGACCGCCGCAGTCAAACTGTCGATGCGATCCAGAACGCCGCCATGCCCTGGCAACAAGTTACTGCTGTCTTTGATACCCGATTGACGCTTAAACATGCTTTCGGTGAGATCGCCGACCACGGAAACAAGCACAATCATCGCCGCGCCGAACAGTGCAGCAACAATCTCGGAAACACTCCAGCCACGCACCAGGCCGACAACAGCCGTGATGATCAAACTCAGCAGCAAGCCACCATAAACCCCTTCCCAGCTTTTGCCCGGACTGACTTTAGGTGCCAGCTTGCGCTTACCGAACTTGCGACCGGAAAAGTAAGCACCAATATCTGCGCCCCACACCAGCACCATAACCGCCATGATCAGCCAGTTGCCCAACGGCATCGCCTTGATCAGCACCAAACCTTGCCAAGCGGGCAGCAAAATCAACAGCCCTATAACCAACTTGGTCGATGTGGCCGACCAGCGCTCAGCTGATTCTGGGAAGCTCAGTACCAACCAGGTGGCTACCCCCCACCATAAGACCGCAGCTCCTAGTACCCAAGGCGCGATATCAGGGAAGACATACAACCCAAACAGCAGCAGAGCGACTAATACTGCATAAGCCACCCGTGCAGGCTGAGCTTCAAAACCTGCCAGACGCGCCCACTCCCAAGCACCTAGGGTGACGACCAGGCCGATAAACAGCGCAAAGCCAAAACCTTGGAGCAGGAAAAAGCCGCATAGAGCGATGGGTAGCAATATAAGTGCAGTGATGATGCGTTGTTTAAGCATTAAACCCGGGCTCCAGCCTCAACCTGCTCGCTTGTTTTACCGAAGCGACGCTGGCGAGAAGCGAAATCAGCCAATGCATTACGCATGGCCTCGTGTTTGAAGTCCGGCCAGAACAGGTCGGAGAAGTACAGCTCGGCGTACGCCAACTGCCATAGCAAGAAATTGCTGATGCGATGTTCGCCACCCGTCCGAATACACAGATCAGGCAACGGAAGATCACCTGTCACCAAGCAACTTTGCAGCAAGCCCGGGGTGATCTCTTCAGGCTGCAAATGCCCAGCTTGCACTTCACGCGCTAATTGCTGCGCAGCCTGTGCTATGTCCCACTGGCCGCCGTAATTAGCGGCGATTTGCAACACAAAGCGATCAGCGCCTGCCGTCATCAGCTCTGCCTCACGCATCGCCGCCTGCAGATCAGGATGGAAACGTGAGCGATCACCGATGATCCGCAAGCTGATGTTGTTTTCGTTAAGGCGTTTGGCCTCACGCCGAAGCGCCTTGAAGAACAACTCCATCAAGGCACTGACTTCAGCTGCAGGGCGTTGCCAGTTTTCACTGGAAAACGCGAATAACGTGAGCACCTCGACGTTAGCCTCGACGCACACCTCAATCACTGCGCGAACAGCATCCACTCCCGCTTTATGCCCGGCAACACCGGGCAGAAAGCGTTTTTTCGCCCAGCGATTATTACCATCCATGATGATCGCAACGTGTCGCGGCACCGATGAAGGCTCTGTCTGCTTGGTCTTTTCCATAAAACGCCCAGACCCTTATACGGCCATCAGGTCCGCTTCTTTAGCCTTGGTAGCCGTATCAATATCTGCTTCGGCCTTATCGGTCAGCTTCTGAATATCAGCGGCGGCACGACGCTCTTCGTCTTCGCTGATTTCTTTATCTTTAACCAGCTTTTTCAGCTCGCTCAACGCATCGCGACGAATGTTGCGAACGGCAACACGAGCATCTTCAGCGGCGCTACGCGCTTGCTTGGTGAAACCTTTACGGGTTTCTTCAGTCAAGGCTGGCATGGAGATCAGCAGCAGTTCACCCAAGTTCGTCGGGTTAAGGTTCAGACCTGCGCTTTGAATAGCCTTATCAACAGCCGCCAACATGTTGCGCTCAAAGGCCACAACCTGCAGGGTACGGGAATCTTTGACGGTGACGTTGGCTACGCCGCTCAGTGGGGTGTCTGCGCCGTAGTAAGGCACCATTACGCTGCCCAGAATGCTTGGGTGCGCTTTACCTGTGCGGATCTGGCCAAATGCATGAGCCAATGATTCCAGCGACTTTTGCATGCGCGTTTGAGCGTCTTTTTTGATTTCGTTGATCATTGTTGAACTTCCTCGATCAGAGTTCCTTCAGCGCCGCCGTGGACAATATTTAGCAGGGCGCCGGGCTTGTTCATATTAAACACACGCAATGGCATTTTATGGTCACGGCACAGACAGATAGCCGTAAGGTCCATAACCCCCAGTTTGCGATCCAGTACTTCATCGTAAGTCAGATGATCGAACTTCTCTGCATGCGGGTCTTTAAATGGATCTGCGGTGTATACACCGTCAACCTTAGTTGCTTTGAGCACTACATCAGCGTCGATTTCAATAGCACGTAAGCAAGCAGCCGAATCCGTTGTGAAGAAAGGATTGCCGGTACCCGCAGCGAAAATCACCACATCTTTAGCGTTCAAGTGACGCATAGCCTTGCGACGATCATAGTGATCAGTCACGCCAACCATTGAAATAGCCGACATGACGATGGCAGAGATATTCGCACGTTCCAGCGCGTCGCGCATGGCCAAGGCGTTCATTACAGTTGCCAACATGCCCATGTGGTCGCCAGTAACACGATCCATACCGGCCGCACTTAGCGCAGCACCACGGAACAGGTTGCCACCACCAATCACCAAACCTACTTGAACGCCGATGCCGACCAATTGGCCCACTTCCAGCGCCATACGGTCGAGTACCTTGGGGTCGATCCCGAACTCTTCAGAGCCCATCAGGGCTTCGCCGCTTAGCTTGAGTAGGATGCGTTTATAGCGAGTTTGATAACCAGCGCCCTGCTGAGCCATTACGAATCTCTCCTGCCGCGTTTTTGAAAAAATCTGTGCGAAGCTACGTTCAGCCCGCGCTTACTCTAGCGTGGCGCTGCACAGCAGCACCATCGGAACACGACTTTATCAATCGGTTCCGCAAGAAAAGGGAAAACCCTCTCCCATTTGAAAAGAGGCTGCGCGCGTGAGCGGGCAGCCTCTTCGGGTCGACAGTGTAAAACCGTCTTATTGCTTAGCTGCAGCCAGTTGAGCAGCAACTTCTTCAGCGAAGTTGTCGACTGGCTTCTCGATGCCTTCACCTACTTTGAAGTAAGTGAAGGAAACGATTTCAGCGCCGGCTTTCTTGGCCAGTTCGCCAACCTTGATTTCAGGGTTTTTAACGAACGCTTGCTCAACCAAGCTAGCTTCAGCCAGGAACTTGCTGATACGGCCTTTAACCATGTTTTCAACGATGTTTTCTGGCTTGCCTTTGATTTTCTCTTCGTTGAGGCTCAGGAACACGGCTTTTTCGCGTTCGATTGCTTCAGCAGAAACTTCGCTTGGCAGCAGGAATTCAGGGTTGCTTGCAGCTACGTGCATAGCGATGTCTTTGGCCAGCTCAGCGTTACCGCCTTTCAGAGCAACCACAACACCGATTTTGTTGCCGTGTAGGTAAGCGTCTACAACGTCACCTTCAACACGCACCAGACGGCGAATGTTCACGTTCTCGCCTACTTTAGCAACCAGTGCTTCACGCGCTGGCTCTTGAGCAGCGATCAGCGGAGCTGCGTCGGTCAGCTTCTCTGCGAACGCTTTATCAATGCTGGCAGCAACGAAGTTTTTGAAGTCGTCTTGCAGAGCCAGGAAGTCGGTTTGCGAGTTAACTTCAAGGATAACGGCAGACTTGTTATCGTCAGCAACTTTAACCGCGATAGCGCCTTCAGCAGCAACGTTACCTGCTTTTTTGGCAGCCTTGATAGCGCCCGAAGCACGCATATCGTCAATGGCTTTTTCGATGTCGCCGCCAGCCTTGGTCAAGGCTTTCTTGCAATCCATCATGCCTTCGCCAGTACGCTCACGCAGTTCTTTAACCAACGCTGCAGTAATCTCTGCCATTTCAAAAATCCTCTTGGATAGGTTTTCAACCATTCCACCCGACCGAACGGGCGTTCAATTCGTATGAAGCCTGCCTCGATACTCCCTGTCAGCCGCAATCTGATACAGCAATGACGGGAGCATGTCCAACAAATGGATTTCGAGGTGGCAAAAAGGGGGCCAAGCCCCCTTTTTGCGCACTGAGTAAACGCTAGGCGTTAGTTACTCAGCCTTCAACTACCGCTGCAGCTGGAGCTTCTTCGACGAAAACGTCGGTGCCGCCAGCAACGTGGTTGCGACCACGGATAACAGCATCAGCCATCGCACCCATGTACAGCTGGATAGCGCGGATTGCGTCATCGTTGCCTGGGATGATGTAGTCAACGCCTTCTGGGCTGCTGTTGGTGTCGACAACGCCGATTACCGGGATGCCCAACTTGTTAGCTTCGGTGATCGCGATGCGCTCGTGGTCAACGTCGATAACGAACAGAGCGTCTGGCAGACCGCCCATGTCTTTGATACCACCCAGGCTACGATCCAGCTTTTCCAGATCGCGAGTGCGCATCAGCGCCTCTTTCTTGGTCAGCTTAGCGAAAGTACCGTCTTCTGCTTGGATTTCAAGATCACGCAGACGCTTGATGGAAGCACGGATGGTTTTGAAGTTGGTGAGCATGCCGCCCAACCAGCGGTGATCCACGTACGGCGAACCGCAACGTGCTGCTTCTTCAGCAACGATCTTGCCAGCGGAACGCTTGGTGCCGACGAACAGAATCTTGTTTTTGCCCTGGGCCAGACGCTCTACGAAAGTCAGAGCTTCGTTGAACATTGGCAGGGTTTTTTCAAGGTTGATGATGTGGATCTTGTTACGCGCGCCAAAGATGTATTTACCCATCTTTGGATTCCAGTAACGGGTTTGGTGACCGAAGTGCACACCGGCCTTCAGCATATCGCGCATGTTGACTTGGGACATGGTAGTTCCTTAATAAGTCGGGTTAGGCCTCCACGTATCCCAACGACCAACCAGCAGCTTCAAGCTGAAGGCACCCAGGTCATCGTGTCGATACGTGTGTGGGTTTGTGCTCTGCGGGCTATACCCGCAAAGCGGCGCATTTTATACCACAAGGTGCTTTAAAAACGAAGCGCGAATTCAAGTTTTATTGCTAAGTCGCTGTAGCACAAGGGTTTGCGCCCTACCCCGAGGTTCAAACCCAACACTCACGCTATATATCAACACCCTGAGCGAGCTTACTCGCGATTTTTTAGTTTGCCGGTGGGTCGGCGTACATATCCATTAACTGCGCAACGGCTTTTACGGGTTACGTTGCGCTCTGGTGATCCTCGCTCAGGCCTGCCGAAGGGGCGGGAAGATCAAAAGTAAAAGCTTTATGACGGTGTGTAGCTGAAATGTCTCGTCACACACCTGCAATCCTGATGATGAGCGCTAACGCGCGAAGAGAGCCTGTATGACCGTCACCCTCAAAACGCCCGAGGACATCGCAAAAATGCGTGTCGCCGGCAAACTGGCCGCCGACGTACTGGAAATGATCGCCGAGCACGTTAAACCTGGCATCACTACTGAAGAATTGGACCGTATTTGCCATGACTACATCGTCAATGTGCAACAGGCCATTCCTGCACCACTCAATTACAAAGGTTTCCCCAAGTCGATCTGTACCTCGATCAACCACGTGGTTTGCCACGGTATTCCAGGTGACAAGGCACTGAAAGAGGGTGACACCCTCAACATTGACATCACCGTAATTAAAGACGGCTATCACGGCGATACCAGCCGCATGTTCCACGTCGGCAAAGTTCCGGTCTGGGCTGAACGCCTGTCGCAAGTGACTCAGGAATGCATGTACAAAGCCATCGAACTGGTTAAACCTGGCTGCCGCCTAGGCGATATCGGCGAGGTGATTCAGAAGCACGCCGAAAAAAACGGTTTCTCTGTGGTTCGCGAGTTCTGCGGTCACGGTATTGGCAAGGTGTTCCACGAAGAGCCACAAATCTTGCACTACGGGCGCGCAGGCACCGGCATGGAGCTCAAGGCCGGTATGACCTTCACCATCGAACCGATGATCAACCAAGGTAAGGCCGACACGAAAGTGCTGGGCGATGGTTGGACGGCTATCACCAAGGATCGCAAGCTGTCAGCCCAATGGGAACACACCCTGCTAGTGACTGACACCGGCTATGAGATCTTCACCCTGCGCAGCGATGACACCATCCCGCGCGTTTCGGCCTGATAGTTGCTTCTTCTAGCGACTCACTAGAAACAAACCCGACAACAGGAATGCCAAACGATGCCGCAGGTGGATCCCGAACTTTTTGACCGCGGCCAGTTCCAGGCCGAACTGGCTTTAAAGGCAAGTCCGATTGCCGCTTTCAAAAAGGCGCTCCGCCAGGCAAGAGAGGTACTCGACGAACGCTTTCGTAAAGGCCGCGATATTCGCCGCCTGATCGAAGACCGCGCTTGGTTCGTCGATAACATCCTGCAACAAGCATGGGACCAGTTCAGCTGGAGCGACCAGGCCGATATTGCCTTGGTCGCGGTGGGCGGTTACGGGCGGGGCGAACTGCACCCCTACTCCGACATCGACTTGTTAATCCTGCTCGACAACGCTGATCACGAGATTTTTCGCGATTCAATCGAACGGTTTCTGACACTGCTTTGGGACATTGGCCTTGAAGTTGGCCAGAGCGTTCGCTCTATTGAGGAATGCGCAGAGCAAGCCCGCGCTGACCTGACCGTCATTACCAATCTGATAGAAAGCCGTACCATTGCTGGCCCCGAGCGTTTGCGACAACGCATGCTGGAGGTCACCAGTACCGAACACATGTGGCCCAGCAAGGAGTTCTTTCTGGCCAAGCGTGCCGAGCAAAAAGCTCGGCACCACAAGTACAACGACACCGAGTACAACCTAGAACCCAACGTCAAAGGCTCACCCGGCGGCCTACGCGATATCCAAACTATTTTGTGGGTAGCGCGTCGCCAGTACGGCACCTTGAATTTGCGCGCGCTGGCCGGTGAAGGGTTCCTCGTCGAAAGCGAACACAGCCTGCTGTCTTCCAGCCAAGAGTTCCTGTGGAAGGTGCGCTACGCCTTACATATGCTCGCCGGGCGCGCTGAAGACCGCCTCCTGTTTGATCATCAACGCAGCATTGCCGAACTACTCGGTTTTACCGGCGAAGACACCAAACAGATCATTGAAAACTTCATGCAACAGTACTACCGGGTAGTCATGAGCATTGCTCAGCTCAGCGACCTCATCATCCAACACTTTGAAGAAGTGATTCTGGCCCCGGAAGACGAAGCGCCACCGACACCGATCAACTCGCGCTTTCAACTGCATGACGGCTATATAGAAGCCACCTGCAACAATGTGTTTAAACGCACACCGTTTGCCATGCTCGAAATCTTCCTGTTAATGGCTCAGCACCCCGAAATCAAAGGCGTGCGCGCTGATACTATCCGACTGCTGCGTGAGCACCGATACCTGATCGACGACGAATTTCGCAACGACATTCGTAATACCAGCCTGTTTATCGAGCTGTTCAAATGCAAAATCGGTATTCATCGCAACCTGCGCCGGATGAACCGCTACGGCATCCTAGGGCGTTACCTGCCCGAGTTCGGCTTTATCGTCGGGCAGATGCAGCACGACCTGTTTCACATTTATACCGTCGATGCGCACACCCTGAACCTAATCAAGCATCTGCGTAAATTGCAGTACACCCAAGTTTCAGAGAAATTCCCGCTGGCCAGCAAGCTGATGGCCAAGCTGCCCAAGCCGGAACTCATTTATCTAGCAGGGCTGTACCACGACATTGGCAAAGGCCGTCACGGCGATCACTCCGAGATTGGCGCAGTGGACGCAGAAACGTTCTGCATCCGCCACCACCTTCCCGCTTGGGATACGCGGCTGATCGTGTGGCTGGTACAAAACCATCTGGTGATGTCGACCACCGCCCAGCGCAAAGACCTGTCCGATCCGCAAGTGATCCATGACTTTGCTCAGACCGTGGTCGATGAAACCCACCTCGACTATTTATATGTACTGACCGTGGCCGATATTAACGCCACCAACCCGACGTTATGGAACTCATGGCGTGCCAGTCTGTTGCGCCAGCTGTACACCGAAACCAAGCGCGCTTTGCGTCGCGGCTTAGAAAACCCGGTGGATCGCGAAGAACAGATTCGCCAGACTCAACGTGCCGCGTTAGACATCCTGGTGCGCAACGGCAACGATCAAGACGATGTGGAACAGCTGTGGTCGCAGTTGGGTGACGACTACTTCCTACGCCACACATCTGCCGATGTGGCCCTGCACACCGAAGCCATCTTGCAACAACCGGCCGATGGCGGCCCGCTGGTACTAATCAAAGAAACCACCCAGCGTGAGTTCGAGGGCGGCACTCAGATTTTCATCTATGCCCCCGACCAGCACGACTTCTTCGCCGTGACCGTGGCGGCCATGGACCAGCTCAACCTCAACATCCATGACGCACGCATTATTACCTCCAGCAGCCAGTTCACCCTCGACACCTACATCGTGCTCGACAACGACGGCGACTCGATCGGCAACAACCCGCAACGCATCGAAAAGATCCGCAAAGGGCTGACCGAAGCCCTGCGCAATCCAGACGACTACCCCAACATCATCCAGCGCCGAGTGCCGCGCCAGCTCAAGCATTTTGCTTTCCCGCCGCAGGTAACGATTCACAACGACGCACAACGCCCGGTCACCGTGCTGGAGCTCAGCGCCCCTGATCGGCCGGGGTTGCTAGCACGCATTGGGATGATTTTTTTGGAGTTTGATCTGTCGTTGCAAAACGCCAAGATCGCCACCCTCGGCGAGCGCGTCGAAGACGTTTTTTTCATCACCGACGAAAACAATCAGCCCCTGTCTGATCCACAACTGTGCATACGTTTGCAAGAAGCCATCGTGGAGCAACTAACGGTCAACAAAGACTCAACCCCAGAACCCTGGCGCCTGAGCATCTAGCCGCCGAGTGAGATCCGCACCCAATGAACAACGCTCTAAATCAGTTGCAACCTTACCCGTTCGAAAAACTGCGCGCCCTGCTGGGTAGCGTGCAACCTAACGCCGACAAACGCCCAATTGCCTTGTCGATTGGCGAACCGAAACACCGCTCGCCGGACTTCGTGGCCAAAGCGTTGGCAGATAACCTTGATCAAATGGCGGTTTACCCGACCACTCTGGGCCTGCCAGCCCTGCGCGAAGCGATTGCTGGCTGGGCTGAGCGCCGCTTCAAGGTGCCGGCTGGCTGGCTCGATCCTGCGCGCAACATCTTGCCCGTCAACGGGACCCGTGAAGCGCTGTTTGCCTTCACCCAAACCGTGGTTAATCGGGGCGAAGATGCGCTGGTAGTAAGCCCGAACCCGTTCTACCAGATCTACGAAGGGGCCGCGTTTTTGGCCGGCGCCAAACCGCATTACCTGCCGTGCCTGGCCGAACAGGGTTTCAACCCGGACTTCGACGCTGTTTCAAGCGAAACCTGGAAGCGCTGCCAGATTCTGTTTCTGTGCTCACCGGGCAACCCAACCGGTGCACTGATCCCACTAGAAACGCTGAAAAAACTCATCGCCCTAGCGGATGAGTACGACTTCGTCATCGCGGCGGACGAGTGCTACAGCGAGCTGTACTTCGATGAGCAAACGCCACCCGCTGGTTTGCTCAGTGCCTGTGCGGCGTTGGGCCGTCAAGACTTCAAGCGTTGCGTGGTGTTCCATAGCCTGTCCAAGCGCTCCAACTTGCCGGGGCTGCGCTCAGGTTTTGTGGCCGGTGATGCCGATATCCTCAAAGCTTTCTTGCTGTACCGCACTTACCACGGCTGCGCCATGCCGGTGCAAACCCAACTGGCGAGCATCGCGGCTTGGAACGACGAAGACCATGTTCGTGCCAACCGCGACCTGTACCGCGCCAAATTCGATGCCGTGCTGGAGGTTCTAACCCCGGTGCTGGATGTGCAGCGCCCGGATGGCGGCTTTTATCTGTGGGCGAACGTACAAGGTGATGACGCTGAGTTCTCCCGCGACCTGTTCGCTGAAGAACACGTCACCGTGGTTCCGGGTTCTTACCTGTCGCGCGACGTAGACGGCTTTAACCCAGGCGCTGGGCGCGTGCGCATGGCCTTGGTCGCCCCCTTAGCCGAATGCGTAGAAGCCGCCGAGCGGATTCGCGACTTCATCCAACGCCGCTGCTAACCCCTTCTCTGTGGCGAGCTTGCTCGCGATCTTTTGACCGCTAAAGTCAAAAGATCGCAGCCTGCCGCAGCTTCTACAGCAAGTCAGTGTTTGCGGTTTATTTCACCGCCCCCAAATTCGCTTCGCTCAAGTCCAGATCACGCAGAATTTCACTGAGCACGTCATCGCCAATCTCATGATGGCGACGCAGGCTGTACAGCTCCAATCGCTGCGCCCTGAGCGCCTTGATCCGCAAACGACTTTCCAGCGCATCCATTTGCGAGGCCAATGCTTGCGCCTCCTCGGAGTCATTGAACACTTCGAGCTGATGCCTGTACTCAGACATGATTCTGGCCTTCAACTCAGCCGCCAATGCCGCTTGAGCCGCATCTTGCGGGCTGTCTGTAGGCTCAACCACCTCTTCTGCTTCCAGCGCATGAATCGCCGCTTCAGCCGTGCGTCGCCATGCTTCTTTAACTTCTTTACGCATGGCGTCGTCTGGGGTTTTCTCTATGCCGCGCAACAGCAATGGTAAGCCGATACAGGCCGCGACCAACGACAACAAAATCACCCCAGCGGCAATAAAGATCAGCAAATCGCGCTCAGGAAAATCAACGCCCTTGCTCATCAACAAAGGCACCGACATCACACCGGCCAGCGTCACCGCCCCGCGCACGCCGCCGACCGTCAATAGCCCGCACGAGCGAGCCGTCGGTAGCAGAGCCAGCTCGCCCTTGCCCCGCCAGCGGCGCAGCAACGCAAATAAACGCCAAATGCTTTGCACCCAGATAAAACGCAACGCCACCAGCACCAGAAAGATCGCGATCACATCCAGGCAGCGATAAAACAAGGTTGGCCACAGGGTCGTTTCGTGGCTGACAACCGCCTTTATGATGTCTGGCAGTTGCAGGCCCAATAACAAGAAGATCAGGCCATTAAACGCAAACTCCAACAGCCCCCACACGCTGCGATTGAGCAGACGGGTGCTGGTTTGACGCGGCAACAGATCAAGCCAGCTTTGCATCATCCCCGCCGCCACCGCCGACAAAATGCCCGAAGCGCCCAGGCGCTCTGCCAAGACATAAGCGGCAAACGGTAGCAACAACATAAATACCACGTGGGTGGCCGGGTCATCCCAACCGCGACCAATCATCCAAGCACGCATGCGCCCGACCAGCCAGCTCAAGACCACACCTGTGGCTAAGCCACCGCAAGCCACCAGCACAAACGTCACGCTGGCATCAGTCAGCGAAAAAAAGCCGGTGATCGCCGCCACCAAGGCAAATTTGAAGGTCACCAAACCCGATGCGTCGTTCATTAACGCTTCGCCCTGAAGCATATGCATCAGTGGAGCTGGCAGGCGGTCCTGTGAAATGGCCGATACGGCCACCGCGTCAGTGGGTGACAGCACTGCGGCCAAGGCGAATGCCACAGGCAACGGAATGGTCGGCATAAGCCAGTGAATGAAGTAACCCGCACCCACCACGGTAAACAACACCAAGCCGACGGCCAGGGTCAGAATCGGCCCCCGCAACTGCCAGAGTTGACGCTTGGGCATCCGCCAGCCATCCGAGAACAATAGAGGCGGCAAGAACAGGAACAAAAACAGCTCCGGGTCCAGCGCAACGTGCAAACCCAGGGTCGGCCACGCCAACACGGCACCGGCAGCGATTTGCACCAACGGCAGAGGTAAAGGGATCACACGCCCTAATAAACGCGAGACTCCTACTAACATCAGCAAGATGAGTACGGTGTAGGCGGTTTGCATATCTACAGAATTCCCAAACGATCAGCTTTGGCTAACAGCAATGATTCAAACACAGCGCGAGACTCAGTACGAAACGTTTTCAACGCCACGTTAGCGATATGTACATACATTTCCTACAGTGCTTGGTTAGAGCTTCTGACTAAGCCTCATAGTAGCTTCAAACGTCTAAAGCACAGCTTGAACCTAAGTCGTACGACGATTACATGTCACAAGAAGCTGCCAAGGTTACAGGCAGCCTGCGCTCAAGCGCTTCGCCCGTGGCATAATCTGCCACCGCTTATTTCCATGTATCCCCAAAGGAAGGGCAATTCAGTGACCGATTCGAGCAAGACGTTGCACCTTTTCGGCATCAAAGCCTGCGACACCATGAAAAAGGCTCGCACCTGGCTGGATGAACATGCTGTTCGTTATGACTTCCATGATTACAAAACCAGCGGTATCGACCGTGAGCACCTGACCCAATGGTGCGACGAGCACGGCTGGCAAATCGTGCTTAACCGCGCTGGCACAACCTTTCGCAAACTCGAAGACGAACAAAAAGCCGATCTCGACCAAGCGAAAGCCATTGAGCTAATGCTCGCCCAACCCTCGATGATCAAGCGCCCAGTGCTCGATCTCGGTAACAAAACCCTGATTGGCTTCAAGCCTGATCTTTATGCGGCGGCCCTTCTCTAAGCCCAATGGCTAAAGCCCGCCCATTCATTTTTGTAAGAGGTAATTGCATGTCTACTACCCTATTCAGCGCGGCCTTCGGTGTCGGCACTCAAAACCGCCAAGGCGCATGGCTGGAAGTGTTCTACGCACAACCGCTGACTAACCCATCGGCCGAGCTGATCGACGCTATCGCACCGATCTTAGGCTACACCGGCGGCAATCAGGCAATCACCTTCACCAATGCTCAAGCCGCGCAACTGGCTGAAGCCCTAAAGCCGGTAGACGCAGCCCAAGCCGCATTGCTGACCCGTTTGGCCGAAAGCCACAAGCCGTTGGTGGCCACTCTGCTGGCTGAAGACACCGCACTGACCTCGACACCAGAGGCGTACCTGAAGCTGCACCTGCTGTCCCATCGTCTGGTCAAGCCGCACGGTCTGAGCTTGGCAGGCGTGTTCCCGCTGCTGCCAAACGTGGCATGGACCAGCCAAGGCGCCATCGACCTCAGCGAACTGGCTGAACGTCAACTTGAAGCGCGCCTGCGTGGCGATTTGCTGGAAGTGTTCTCGGTCGACAAATTCCCGAAAATGACTGACTACGTTGTACCCGCTGGTGTGCGTATAGCTGACAGCGCGCGTATTCGTCTGGGCGCCTACATCGGCGAAGGCACCACCGTGATGCACGAAGGTTTTGTTAACTTCAACGCAGGCACCGAAGGCCCAGGCATGATCGAAGGCCGTGTATCGGCAGGCGTCTTCGTGGGTAAGGGGTCGGACTTGGGCGGCGGCTGCTCGACCATGGGCACACTGTCTGGCGGTGGCAACATCGTGATCAAAGTCGGCGAAGGCTGCCTGATCGGCGCCAATGCGGGTATCGGTATCCCACTGGGCGATCGCAACACCGTTGAGTCGGGCCTGTATGTGACCGCGGGGACCAAAGTCGCGCTGCTGGATGAAAACAACCAATTGGTTAAAGTGGTTAAAGCCCGTGAACTGGCTGGCCAACCTGACCTATTGTTCCGTCGCAACTCTGAAACCGGCGCTGTGGAATGTAAAACCCACAAGTCGGCCATTGAGCTGAACGAAGCGCTGCACGCTCACAACTAAGCGTTTATCTGCAACTGACGAGGCTGGCGTCCGGCCTCGTCAACAGAGCCTTGAACACCATGCTTTTGCCTTCTCCCTGGCGCGCTGACTTCCCGGCCATCGCCGCCTTGCAACGTCAGGACCAGACCTATCTGGACAACGCTGCTACTACGCAAAAACCTCAAGCCCTGCTCGACGCACTGACGCATTACTACGCCAGTGGCGCCGCCAACGTGCACCGTGCCCAGCATTTACCGGGCGCCCATGCGACCCAAGCGTTTGAGAACACACGCCACAAAGTCGCCCAATGGCTCAATGCCACCCACTGCGGGCAGATTGTATTCACCCACGGTGCCACCTCGGCACTTAATCTTCTGGCTTACGGGCTGGAACACTTATTTAACCCGGGCGATGAGATCGTTATCAGCGCTTCGGAACACCACGCCAACTTGCTGCCGTGGCAACAACTGGCCCAGCGCAAACACCTCTCGCTGATCGTGTTACCACTGGATGCCAGCGGCGTAATCGACCTCAACGCCGCCGCGCGCCTGATCACCCCGCGCACCCGCCTGCTGGCCGTCAGCCAGCTCTCCAACGTGCTGGGCGTCTGGCAACCCTTGCCGGCGTTGCTGGCTTTGGCTAAAGCGCACAACGTGCTGACCGTGATTGATGGCGCCCAAGGCATCGTTCACGGTCGCCAAGACATAGAAGCGCTCGGGTGTGATTTCTACGTATTTTCTAGCCACAAGCTCTATGGCCCAGACGGTGTAGGCGTTCTCTTTGGTCGCCACGCAGCGCTGGCCAACCTTAAACACTGGCAGTTTGGCGGCGAGATGGTGCAAGACGCTGATTACCAGCACGCCACTTTCCGCTCGGCGCCGCTGGGCTTCGAAGCGGGTACCCCACCGATTGCCAGCGTGATTGGCCTGGGCGCGACCCTGAATTACCTGAGCAGCCTCGACCAAAGCGCCGTAAACGCTCACGAAGCGGCATTGCATGCACTGCTGGTTGAGGGTTTGCAGCAACGCCCCGGCGTTCGGCTGTTGGGCTCGCCGCAACTGGCCTTGGTGAGCTTTGTGGTTGACGGCGTGCACAACGCCGACCTCGCCCACTTATTGACCGAACAAGGCATTGCCGTGCGGGCTGGGCATCACTGCGCCATGCCACTGCTGAAAAGTCTAGGCTTGGCGGGGGCGATTCGCGTGTCGTTGGCGCTGTACAACGACTCTGATGACCTGGCGCGTTTTTTTGATGCGCTTGATCGAGCGTTGGAGTTGCTGCAATGACCCTACCTGTCGACGCCCAAGCTGCCCTCGCCACCTTTAAACACTGTGCAAGTTGGGAGCAGCGCGCACGCCTGCTGATGCAATGGGGTCAACGCCTGCCGGAGCTGGCTGACGCTGACAAAACTGACGCCAACCGCGTGCATGGTTGTGAAAGTCAGGTGTGGTTAGTGGGTGAGTTGAAAGACGGCCATTGGCAATTTACTGCCAGTAGCGACGCACGCTTGATCCGCGGGCTGGTGGCATTGCTGCTGGTGCGAGTCAATGGCTTGTCTCGCGAGGTGTTGCAGCAAGTAGACCTACCCGACTGGTTTAACCAGTTGGGCCTGAGCCGCCAGTTGTCACCTTCGCGTAGCAATGGGCTGAATGCCGTGTTGCAACGGATGCGTGAGTTAGCCCTTTAGCCAACCCCGCAGGCTGCGATCTTTTGATCTTTAAACGCAAAAGATCGCAGCCTTCGGCAG
>NZ_LLWH01000125.1 GCF_001411475.1 Pseudomonas endophytica
ACGTTAAAAGGCGGAGGGTGTATAAGGGGTTTCCTTACGAGCAGCCTCTTTTAGTAACCGCTGAAAACTCGCGCATTCAACATGGCTTGCCGCCGGGCAGACCGCCGCTCGACGAAGTTCATCTCGGGCAAGACTAAGCCTTTGTATCGTGCGGTCCAGTTCATCCGCCTTGGCGGACAAACGCTGTCGATCAAGGGCTGTGTGGCCCTGAGCAATCATCTGGGCAATGTCCTCCAAAGAGAACGTCAGTGACTGAGCGAGCGTAATCAACGCAAGCCTGTCCAGCACATCGTCATCAAACACCCGACTCAAACCACGTCGCCCCACAGAGCGGATCAAGCCTTTTTCTTCGTAGTAGCGCAACGTAGACGCCGCCACCCCGGAGCGCCTCGCAACCTCGCCTATGCCTAACGTTTTCATGCTTGACCTCAAGTCGACTTGAACTTGCACACTCGCAGATTCAAGCAACTCGACAACTCATCAAGCAAGGGATATTTAAAATGAGCACCCTCCAGTGTGTGGTTCAAGTGATAGCCGTGGGAATCGGCGCAACCCTGTTTATGGATGCCGTCGCGGTGATCAAAAAGCGACTGTTTGCAGTAGCGTCACTCGACTACCGCCTCGTGGGGCGCTGGTTAGGGCACATGCTTGACGGACAGATCCGACACGCGTCTATCGCAAGCGCTACACCGACTCGACATGAAGCCTGGGTCGGCTGGCTATTTCATTACCTGACCGGGCTAGTGTTTACAGCCTTACTCGTGATGACAGTGGGCTGTACTTGGCTGGCCACGCCCACGCTGTTTGCGGCCTTGGGCGTGGGGTTGGCCAGCATTGCCGCGCCGTGGCTGATCATGCAACCGGCTTGGGGCATGGGCGTTGCCGCCGCCAAGACAGCAAAACCGTGGCTGGCGCGACAAAGAAGCGTGGTCACGCACCTGACGTTTGGGCTCGGGGTTTATCTAACGGCGTGGTTGCTCCGCTATTAAGAGCTTGTCCAAATTGCCGCAGGCTGCGATCTTTTGATCGTTAAAAACAAAGATCGCGAGCAAGCTCAATCCACAGATCATTGTTGTGATTATTTTCGTGCCACCGGCGCTGCTTCTGCTTTGGTAGGAGCTGCCGCAGGCTGCGATCTTTTGATCTTTAAAGGCAAAAGATCGCGAGCAAGCTCAGATTATCCGGCCATGGACAGGTGCGCCCGTTCACCCCACCCGCCACAGTTGATCGAGCCGCGTGGTAAACCCCTGGCTCATCATTTCACGACGCATGGCCCACTCAGGATGGCTCGGCACGCTGGCCGTGCGCAATGTGCCACGCCCCCAACGCCCGTTGATCTCATCCAGCACGGCCATCACCCGTGACGCCTCGGCAGGCTGGTTAATCGAAAACAAATCATCGGTAAATTCACCCGGCTGGCGTAGGTCTAACAACAGCACTTCTGCCTTGCTGTAGTTAAAGCCGGGTCGAAACACTCGCTCCACCGCATCAACCGCGACCTTGGTCAACAGCCGCACATCGTCGGTCGGGTACGGCAACGTCACCACCACACCGTTCGCGTATTTAACTTCATCCGGGTTGAACATCCCCGTACGAATACTCACCCGCACCTTGCGGCAAAAAGAGCGCTGAGCGCGGAGTTTTTCAGAGGCGCGCATCATATATGTCGCAACCGCCTCTTTAATCGGCTCGATGGTCGTCAAACGTTTTCCAAACATCCGGCTACAACAGATCTCTTGCTTGGGCGGGTCAGGCTCATCCAGCTCCAGACACGACGTACCGGCCAACTCGCGAGCGGTTTTCTCCATCACCACACTAAACTTTTTGCGCAGCGCCCACGGCTCAGAGCGGGCCAAATCCATGGCCGTCATAATGCCCATGCCCTGCAAATGCAGTGTCATGCGCCGCCCAACGCCCCACACCTCAGCCACCGGCGTATTGCGCAACACCCAGTTGCGCTCCACCTCACCACACAGGTTAACCACCCCACCCGTACGCGCCTGCAACCGCTTAGCCGTGTAATTCGCCAACTTGGCCAAGGTTTTAGTCGGCGCAATCCCCACCCCCACCGGGATCCCCGTGCACTGCACAATCTTGCTGCGTAACTGGCGCCCTATTTCGCTGGGGTCGGTGATACCGGACAAATCAGCAAAACACTCATCAATGCTGTAAACCTCCACGGCGGGGAGCTGAGACTCGATCAAACTCATCACCCGCTCACTCATATCGCCATACAGCGCATAGTTTGACGAGAACGCGACAATCCCTAACTCTTCAAGCTGCTGCTTGATCTGAAAATACGGTGCCCCCATTTTTATATGCGGCTTGGCGTCATAACTGCGCGCAATCACACAGCCATCATTATTACTGAGCACCACAATCGGCACTTTAGCCAAGTCGGGGCGAAACACCCGCTCGCAACTGGCATAAAAGCTATTGCAGTCGATCAGCGCAAAAACCGCGGCAGGCTTAATGGCCATGGCGGCGGACGCTATAAGTGATCACACCCCACACCGACAAATCATCGCCCTCTAACACATGGTGGTCAGGGTACTTGGGGTTCTCGGAACACAGCACCACGCGCTTGCCGC
>NZ_LLWH01000126.1 GCF_001411475.1 Pseudomonas endophytica
CAACGACACGCTGAAGGTGGGCGGCAATAAAAACGATCACGTTGCCGGCGAGTACTACATCGGCGTTGGTTCAAAACTACGCCTTGAATGCGGCAAAACCGTGATTGAGCTGAATGCCAATGGCGACCTGAACATTACCTGCGAGAACTTCAATATCACTGCCAATCAGGCCGGAAAAATCAACAGCCTCAGCGCCAAGCTCGACCTGAACATGACCGGTAAAGCAGCAGGCACCAGCGCCGTCGGCGTCAGCGATGCGGCCATCAAGGGCGATGTCGATAGTCATTTCGGCAAAAGCTGAACCCTGAGCCTCCAGACGACCGACCGATCTATAAGGAACCTGCAACATGACTCACTACCGCACCCATGATCTGCTGATTGGCTTCCCGGATGACCAACCGGACGACAACAGCCTCAACGTGTTTATCTTCAAGGAAAGGCAAACCACCCTAGTGATTGCCCGCGGCGCATTAGAGGAAGGCACGACCCTCGCCAGCACCTATGCCCAACAGTTGAAAGCACTCAAACATCAGGTCAAAGCCCTTCAGTGCACGGAGCCAAAAGCCGTCATGACCGGTGAGAACAGTCTTCTAGAAGGTTTGGAAGTCGTCACCCAATTCATGCAAGGGACCAGTCCTTCTTACCAATACCAACTGGTCTGCCAGGTGCCCGGTGAACGACGCATGTTGGCCCTCACCTATAGCAAAAAAAGCCTACTGACCGACGCCGACTGCGCTCACTGGCGTGCGATCAAACGTACGCTGCGGTTTGCCTGAAAGCGCCCATGAACAACCAGCCGTAAGGAGCACGGATTCGTGGCCGACAAAGTCAAAGCTGCCCGCGCAGGGGACCTGATTATCCACACCTCAGTGTGGGCTGAAATTTTGAGCGTCGTTGCCCAAGGCGTCATTTACGCAGCGGCGACAGCGGCACTGGTGGCAGCCGCGCCCTGTACTTTGGTCGCAGCGGTGGGTGCAACGGCTGTTGCCGTCGGCGCAGGGCTGATGCTGGGTGCAGCGACCAGCTTGATCCCGGTCGCAGGCAAAAGTATTACCGAACACATCAGTGACGGCTGTGATGCGGTGGCTAATATGATTTTCCCGCCCGTCCCTGCCGGAACCATCGCGTCAGGCTCCAATGACACCACCATCAATGCTTTGCCGGCGGCACGTGCAGCAGGTTACCAAATTGCCGATGTGCCCGACGTAGAACCCACAAAACCCGGTGTATTAGAAACACTGGGGGCACTCGTTGTGGGGCTGACGCCATACGGCTGGTATCAAGCCGTAGACACCATCATCAATCCGCCCGTTGTCACCCAACCTAACCCCGGCACGATCCCTGCCGAACAGGACGAAGTGGCCTGCACCCGGCACCCGCCCATACCCCTGCAATACATCGCGGAAGGCTCACGGGAAGTCTTTATCAACAGCCAGCCAGCCGCGCGAGACAGCGAGCGAACCACCTGCGAAGCTACGATCAACACCGATATCGCTATCTCTCCAGATGTGCGCATTGGCGGGGAGTCGCTGGTGGTACGCGAAATCCGCAGCGGCAAGAACAAGCTGGGGATGATTGCCGGGCTGATTATCGGCATGTTGATCGCCAGAAAAGTCGCTGGACGTCGCTGCAAGGGCAACCCGGTCTCGGTCTCCACGGGCAGCAAATTCCAGAATGGCCCCGAAGACGTCGATTTCACGTTGCCGGGTACGTTGCCGATTGACTGGGCCCGCCAATACAACAGCGAGGACCTGCGCACCACCGGCCTGTTCGGGCCGGGCTGGAGCGTGTTTTACGAAGTCGAGATCCTGCGGGTTCCCCACCCTGACGGCGGTGATTTGTGGGTGTATGTCGACGCCCAGGGCAGCCGCTTGGAGCTGGGCCGCCTCAACACCGGCGACAGTTTTGTCAGCCTCCTCGACGGCCTGAGTTTCTATCAGTTGGGCGAAGGCCTGACCGTGGTCGAAGACATTCACGACGGGCTGTATCAGGTTTTCGAAGTCGACCCACACAACCCCCAGCGTTCGCGCTTGGTGCGCCTCGGTGACCGCAATCGCAACCGGCTCAACCTGCTCTATGACGAAACCGCCCGACTGGTGCTGGTGATCGACCCTGTCAGCCATTTGCCCGTCCACCTGCACTATGACGCGCTGCACACGCAACGGGTCAGGCAAGTTGATCGGCTGTACCTCAAGCCCAACGAACCCAGCCAGATTGAACGCAGAGAACCGTTGGTGACTTACCGGTATACCGACACCGGCAACTTGAGCACGGTACTGGATGCCAGTGGCCAAGTCGTGCGGCGCTTCACCTATACGCCCGAGCATTACCTGAGCAGCCACACCCTGCCCAGTGGTGCGACCCGCCACTATCAGTGGGCCTCATTCGTCGTCCCGCCAATCCGCCCGCAACCCGTACGCGCCGACGGCACCCCCTACACCCTGCCGCCCCTGCTAGAACCGCAACCCGACCACGAATGGCGGGTGATCCGGCACTGGGGCAGCGACGGCGAGGACTACCACTCCAGCTACAACCTAGAAAAAGGCGAAACCCGTGTCTTAGACAGCCTCGGCCGC